>NZ_BAAADA010000034.1:7880-12058 GCF_039522005.1 Alkalibacterium indicireducens | reverse complement strand
AATTATTTGGTAAAATGTTAGCCATAAGACATCTCTCCTTGGAATGTTGGTAGTGGTACTCACATTTTACCAAAGAGAGCTGTCTTTTTCTTTACTTTTAAGCTGATTAATCTAAATAATCCTTATAATGTAAAGGATAGAACGGAGTTCTTAGGGGTGCGAAACTTGAGTTTAAATTAGAGAATTTTGGGTAAATTCAAAAAACCTTTACTTATAAATCTGTTCTTGCTATACTTATTACAGATATTAAAAACGTTATCAAATTATAATATGAAAGTTGGGGACAGATAAAATTCCATTGTTTACGAGTACATCTTATAGAAAACAGTCAAAGGCTATTTTATTCCATTAGGAGGTTTACATGCTTAATAATAAATTATTTCCAATTTTGCCCACGCTGCTCACTTCTGTCGCTCTCCTCTCTGCTTGTGCAGGAACTGATACGGACATTGACGAAGAGGCCACACAGGAGCAAGACCCAGACCAGGAACAAGTCGAAACGACGGAGCCAACAGAAACCGAACCAGCAGAAGATACGGAGTCTTCAGAGACCATCAGCTTAGCTATCCTTGGAACAACAGATATTCATGCGCATCTATTGCCTTACGATTATATGAACGATGAAGTTGATGAATCCATCGGGCTCTCGAAGGTATATACATTGGTCGAGGAAGCCCGCGAGGAATTCGACCACACTTTGCTTGTCGACAACGGCGATACCATTCAAGGAAGTATTCTTGGAGACACGCAAGTAGAAATCAATCCCGTAGCCGAAGATGAAACGCATGTCATCATGGAAGCCATGAATGAAATGGGGTACGACTCGGCCACACTCGGCAATCATGAGTTTGATTTTGGCCTGGACTTTTTAGATGAAACAATTGCGGATGCAGAATTTCCGTGGTTATCAGCAAACGTAGTGGAACCTGGAACAAAAACGCCCGTTTATGACCCTTATATACTTGTTGAAGATGAAATAAACGGCAACCCACTAACAGTGGGAGTGATAGGATTTGTACCGCCTGGAGTTATGGGCTGGAATGCTCAACATCTCGAAGGCAAAGTTGAAGTGCTTGAGATGGTAGACGCAGCTGAAATGTATGTGCCAGAAATGATCGATGAAGGGGCAGATTTAGTCATTGCGGTGGCCCATACTGGAATTGATGATGGCGACGATCAAAGTGACAATGCGGCGATTCCTTTAAGTGAAATTGAAGGCATCGATGGCATGATTCTCGGACACCACCACCGTCACTTTCCAATGGAAGGCGAGTATGAAGCTATTGAAGGGGTAGATGTTGAGGCAGGAACCATTAATGGTGTGCAAGCGGTTATGCCCGGCTCGTGGGGATCGCACTTAGGTGTTTTAAGCTATGATTTAACGTTTGAAGACGGAGAATGGATCGTTGAATCGAGCGCTTCTGAAATTCGCAGCACGGAAGAGGCTGAGTCCCACGAAGCGATTGAAGAAATCGCCCAGGAGGTGCATGAAGAAACCGTCGAATTCGTCAACAGCCCTGTCGGTGAGCTCGCTGAAACGATCCATACTTACTTTGCAAGAGTGGAAAGTAATGAAGTGGTTCAGCTCATCAATGATGCGCAGCTAGCATATACTGAACAGTTAAAAGAAGACGGGGAACTTGAAGAAGACCTCCCGATTCTGTCAGCAGCTGCGCCATTCCGTGCCGGACGACGCGGCGAATACACCTATGTCAGCGAAGGTGAAATATCCATTGGAGACATAAATGATGTCTATGTCTTTCCAAACACCTTAGTGATTGTCGAAGTGAATGGTGATCAATTGAAAAACTGGCTCGAGTTTTCTGCCTTAAACTTCAATCAAATTGACCCAGAGAATGAAGAAGATCAATACTTGGTCAACGAAGAAGAACCCAGCTTTAACTTTGATACCATTGCCAATGTCACGTATGAATTTGACGTCACGCAAGAAGTCGGCAACCGGGTGCAGAATTTAACTTATGAAGGGGAACCCGTCGACAGTGAGGACCGTTTCTATGTGGCGACAAACAACTACCGAGCATTTGGCGATGAATTGGATGAGGATGTCATTATCGCTTTAGAGACGCAAACGGAAAATCGTCAAATTATCATTGATTATGTAATTGATCATGAGGGTCCTCTGGATCTTGAGGCCGATCAAAACTGGACGATTGCGCCATTTGAACCAGCCGGTAATGTTCTCTTCAGCAGCTCGCCAAATGCGGTTGACTACTATGAAGATTATGAACGCATTGAACTGCATGAAGAAGGTGCGGATGCCGCTCAGTTTCTCTATAAATAATTAACCACTTAAAATCAAAAACCGTTGACTTCCTATCGCTAAGGAGGCCAACGGTTTTTTTGATTTTTTATACTTTATCTTTGTCGA
Organism: Alkalibacterium indicireducens; assembly: GCF_039522005.1. Taxonomy (NCBI): domain Bacteria; kingdom Bacillati; phylum Bacillota; class Bacilli; order Lactobacillales; family Carnobacteriaceae; genus Alkalibacterium; species Alkalibacterium indicireducens. Next base: position 9,669 of record NZ_BAAADA010000034.1, on the reverse strand, counting down.
CCTGGAAATTGCCAAATGCCCGATGTCCGTAAGGCATCTCTATGTGTGGACATATCTTCTTCCGTTGTTATCTCATACGCTTCTTCTTCGCTGTCATAATCCATATAGACGATGTTAGTAAACTCTCTTTGAGTAGCCTCGTCTGCCATTTCAAGCAACAGTCGGTTGGCTTCGTTAAATGTCACTAATGCTCTTCGCATATGGCTAGCACTTGTAATCAACGTGATATCTTCGAATCCTTCATTTTGAACAATATCCATAGAAAACAGGGCATTCTCCACGGTATCGGTAGCTAATGGATCTCGAGAAATTCTCTCTTCATCAATTCCATTATCTATTAACCACTCGACCATTAATTCGGCCTCAGTGTTTCCAGCTTTGGGTACACCACCTGTTACAATCAAATGCGAGTTAGGATAAGCTTCCGCTGCTTCTAAGGTTACATTCAACCGCTCAATTAAAGTTTCCTCCATCTCACCTTCATCTGATAAGGCGTAACCAAGCGTGATAAACGTATGGTTCTCCTCTGGCAAGGTATCTGGAGCTTCAGTATTGAACTCTGTGTCCTTAATTTCCTCAATCGAATCCATTAATGCCTGATAGTCATCTGCTCGTTCCTCATCCATTTCAGCTAACCGATTAAAGCCTTCCTCAAATGCCTCATCGTCGCCAGAAACCCTCGAGTAAACAGCATGAAGTAAAGTGGCTTCAAAGTTTTCCTCATCGATATTTTGAATTTCTTCTAATGTATTTAAAGCTTCAGGCAAATCATTTTGTAAGATTTGTGCAGCCGCTAAGGACCTCTTCAAATCCGTATCTAGGGGATCAATAATCGTTGCTTGTCTGAAAGATTCTTCAACTATATCATAATCTCCGTGCAGTGTAATGCCTTGGAAAAACTCTTCTTCCGCAACATTGAGGTCTCCACCATGCCAATAGTAATGCATAGCAATGTCGACCAAAGCGTCTAACCGCTCTTGTGTAGGGGCATTGTTTTGAACCTGCTCAAACAATTCTTCAGGCGTTTCTTCTTCAACTGCATTCTCGCCCGTCTCTTCCATAGGAGGGGTTTCCACTGCTTCTTCTGCTGGTGCATTCTCCACTTGTGCACATCCCGCAAGCCCTATACTAACTGTTGAAAATAAGAGTAAATATTTCTTGATCATGCCTTTGTCCTCCTTATTGGTGCTGTAAGAGGTTTGTTATTTTCCACCTCGTATATAAAGTCAGTTTTTACCTAGATTAGATATTTGAATTTACCCTTTTTACGTAAATAAAATTTTGGAAGTGCCAAATATAGACAAACAAGCTCGTTTAATACTTGTTTTTATGTATTTTTTAAAAATAAGCACACAAATTGAACGCCCCATAAGCGCGTTTTAAAAATTATTCAATTACTTCATTCATAATAATGATAATTGATTCGAGCGTTGTTCTATTCTGTGAAAATACCGAATACCTACGGTATCAAATGTGAGGATCTTTGAAACTCCTCGGATAAACCGATACAGATAAAATTTTATTTTCTTTAATTTATTGGATGGTCGTGCTCGAGCTAAAACGATTTGGGTATGATAGTTGTTCTTTTCAATCGCTAATGAATAATGCCCAATGATACAATTCAAAATGGTATATAAAATTCGTAGAGAACTTAAGTGTAGAAAAGCATTCTATACCGATAAAAAAGAGGCGAAAAAAGGCAATGTGATCCAGCAGACGTGAATACACTGCTGGATCACATTGCTTTTTTTCTTGTCGTATAGGAAAGTATAAGATTTTAATGTGGATA
>NZ_BAAADA010000034.1:0-7670 GCF_039522005.1 Alkalibacterium indicireducens | reverse complement strand
ACATCGTCCTTTCCTTTAATCGAATGGTTCGTTAATAATTTCATGGGTTTTGCCCCATAACCATACACGACAACCATATAGAGAGGCGTATCTTGTAGAACGGGTAGTTTTACTTTAATATGGCTAACCTTTAAGTGATATTTTTCGCCTTGAATCTCTGTCTTAAAGTTGATTTTTCCTTTTCGGCGATTCGCTAAATCCGGCACTTTTATTCGACGGTTTTTATGGAGTAAATAACGATTATCATTCAGACGAGTAATAAAGTGATGCCCGAGCTCTTCAACATACTCATAGATCATGTTTCGGTCATAACCGCGATCCATCACGAAAGTTGCCTTTTTCTTTCCTAAAAAAGTGTGGACGGTATTAAAGCCTTTGGCTATTTCTATATTCTGACTTTGAAAATCTTCTTCTTTGGAAGAGTACAAATGATTATAAAGCGGTAAGGGATGTTTGGTTTTCGGAGTAGCCATTGAAAAATTAAGGGTAGGATAACCTTTTTCTAGCACATTTTTTGAGGCATCACGCACTAGCGCTAAGTCTTCCATTTTTTCAGCATATGGTTTAACGATTTCTGATTCATCAACAATAACCAAAGGGTTATCCGGAATAGATGTTTTTAAAGTATTTAAGTAGTTTCGATGGACCTGTTTCAAATCGTTTTCTTCAGCAGCATTACGAGATAAGCGCTTAATGGTGTACTGTAAATCAATCTTTTCTTCTAAGGCTCGTGCAATATCTGATAATAGTGTGTTTTGCGCCTTAGACATTCCATATAAAATATCACTGTAAAATTTCTTTCGCGGTTTCGAAAGACCTTTGGTCAATTTTTCTAAAAAAGTAAGTAAATTTCGCTTCATTTGATAAATTTCCGTAGATTTCATGGTAGAATAACCTCAGTTCCTGTTTTTGTTTTTTTGTTTTGTTGTGACTCAATTATAACATGGAACAGGATGCAAATAGTCCACAGATTTATACTGTGGACAGCTAAAAAGTCCGAGGAATCCATGTTTTCCACATGTGTATTTCTCGGGCTTTTATAGTTATTCTTTAAATTAGAGAATTTTGGGTAAATTCAAAATAATAGGGACTGGAAAACGTGAGCGGGGTGTGTTATCCTATAAAATAGGAGATTTGTAAGAAGGAGGTCTATACTCATGTATGAAATTCTGTTAACGGTTATGCTTATCTTATCTGTATTCATTATCATTGTTATTGCCATGCAACCGACAAAAACTCAAAGTGCATCCAATGCCTTCATGGGCGGAGCGAGTCAATTATTCGGTAAACAAAAAGCCAGAGGATTCGAAGCAGTACTGATCAAGACAACGATCGTCAGTCTGATTTTATTCTTCGTGCTGTCCTTCTTATTGACACGATTCTTTTAAGCTGAAATGAATGTGAATCTTAAGTACTCCTGTTAACTGTTTTCTCAGTAAGCACTCTGCTTATTGGATCTGGTTAGAAGGAGTGCTTTTTTATTGCCTCTAAAGCTTTTCTTATTGTGAGGGGGATGTACACATTTAAGTGCTGTCTAGCTTCTCGCACCAGCCTCTCGATAAAAAGATAAATTTACCCATTGCGCAGGATGCTCATTCGGGGTAAATTTCCTATTTTCTTGTCGAGGCTGAACGGCACGTGAAGCTTTTCTTATTGTGTTTTGGTACAAAAATGTGTCAAATTAGGGTAGAATGAAGAAGAGACTTAAGGAGGATATTATGAAAGATAAATCATTATTTTACGAAAGTGGAAAACGAGCAGTTCTGCTCTTTCATGCGTTCACTAGTAACCCGAAAGACATGCTGAGTCTGGGACGCGCGCTGGAGAGGGCAGACTACACTGTCTATGCTCCAGTATTTTCAGGTCACGGGACTAATGATCCCGACGACTTGTTTGACTATTCGATCAAGGACTGGGTTCAGGACGGGAAGGATGCGCTGGCCTTTCTTAAGGACAAAGGCTACGACGAGGTGGCAGTCATGGGCTTGTCTCTGGGTGGAATCGTAGCGACTGATCTCCTGCTTAACGAGGACGTCATAGGCGGTGGGACGTTTGCTTCTCCGGTTATATCTGAATATGATACAAACGTGCCCGAGCATTTCATGATCTGGTATGAACATATGAAAGAGCAGGCGGGCTATTCGAAAGAAGAAATTGCGGGATTGAAAACTTCAGCTGAAGTTAAAGTCCAGGCCATACTTGATGGGGTCCGTGCGCATGTCGCTGAAATGGAGAAAGAGTATGACCAGTTGAACAAAAAACTATTTATAGCACAGGGTGGACAAGACGAGATGATCAATGATCAGTCTGCAGTCAAATTTAAAGATGCCCTGGTCAATGCGGATGTAGACTTCCATTTCTATGAAGATGCGCCGCATGTACTGACAACAGGAAAGATCGGGAAAGACGTGCAGATCGATGTACTGACTTATCTGTCTTCCTTAGAATGGAGTGATTAAATGAGTTCTGAAAAAGACAAGGAACTAGCAAGAAAAGAACTGAAAAAACAGATCCTAGCATTTATGAATGAACAGGACGGCCAGTCAGTTGAAGTCAATGAGATCAGTGAAGGGCTGGGTCGTTCAGGGTCCAATGCCTTTAAGGAACTGGTCCAGGCTATTGCTGAACTGGAAAGAGAAGAAAAAATAGTCCTGCTTTCAAGTGGTAAATTCAAGTTGAAACAAGCTTCGTCTGCTATGCAGGGACGCTTTAGTGGAAACGATAGAGGATTCGGATTCGTCACAATCGAAGAATATGAATCGGATATCTTCATTCCACCAACTGAAACAAATTCAGCATTGAATGGTGATCTGGTCAAAGTAGAAGTGACTCAAGAAGCAATGCCATGGAAAGATAAAGGTCCAGCTGGGAAAGTCGTTGAAATTATTGAACGGGGGACCACCGTCGTCTTTGGTGAATTCCACCCTTATACGGATGACGAAGTGAAAGAATTAGGCCTGTATGGCTTCATTACCCCTCACAATCAGAAACTGCCGAGTGTTCTAGTCAAGATTGAAGCAAAAGGGATTCGCCCGGTCGAGGGTAGCATTGTTCAAGTTGAACTGACCGAGTATTCTGATACTGCAGGAAATCTGGATCTGAAGGGGATTGTCACCAATACTATCGGACATAAAGATGAGCCGGGGATTGAAATCCTGACTATTGTGCACAAATACAATATCCCTTCTGAGTTCCCAGAAGATGTGCTTGAAGAAGCAGAATCCGTACCGGATACGATTTCTGAAGAAGACACCGAAGGAAGAAAAGACCTCCGTGATGAAATGATCATTACGATTGACGGAGCAGATGCGAAAGACTTGGATGATGCGATCCAAGTGAAGAAACTGGACAATGGCAATTACTATCTGGGCGTCCATATTGCAGATGTCAGCCATTACGTCACAGAAGGCAGCCCGATGGACAGAGAAGCCTTTGAACGGGGAACCAGTGTGTATTTGACCGACCGCGTTATCCCTATGCTGCCGCAGCGTCTTTCAAACGGAATCTGCTCTCTGCACCCAAATGTCGACCGTCTGACACTGAGCTGTGAGATGGAAATCGACAGAAACGGAGCTGTCGTAGATTATACAATCTCACCAAGTATCATCAACTCTCATTACCGCATGACTTATACTGCGGTAAATGAAATTCTTATGGACAAGGATGCTCAACGTAGAGAAGAGTACTCTGAAATTGTCGATATGCTTGAGCAGATGGAAGACTTGCATAACATTCTTGAAAAAAGAAGAGAACAGAGAGGATCTATCGACTTTGACACACGCGAAGCAAAAATCGAAGTCGACCCTCAGGGGATGCCAGTCGATATCCTGCTTAGAGAACGTGGTGTCGGTGAACGCCTGATCGAATCGTTCATGCTGTCTGCAAATGAAACGGTATCTGAACATTATGCCAAACAGCATCTGCCTATCCTGTACCGTGTTCATGATCGCCCTGACGAAGGAAAAATGCAGCGATTCATCGAATTCGTTTCCAGCTTTGGAATCAATGTCAAAGCAACGAAAGAAAATATCAGTCCAAAACTGCTTCAGGATATTCTGGATAAGGTAAAAGGCAAGCCGGAAGAAGGCGTCATCAGCATGCTGCTCCTGAGATCCATGCAACAGGCTAAGTATGATGTGGAGCCGATTGGCCACTATGGTCTGGCTGCGGACTACTATTCGCACTTCACCTCACCGATCAGACGTTACCCTGACCTGATTCTGCACCGTCTGATTCATTACTATACGGAAGTGGATAAATCAGGAAAGGCGAAGAAACGCTGGCAGGAAATGCTGCCGGAAATCGCTGAGCACAGTTCTGTTACTGAAAGACGAGCAGTAGATGCTGAACGTGAAACAGATGAACTGAAAAAAGCGGAATACATGCAGAGCAAGATGGGCGAAACCTTTGAAGGTGTCATTACTTCTGTGACTAATTTCGGGATGTTTGTCCAGCTAGCCAATTCGGTCGAAGGACTGGTTCACATCTCGAACATGAACGATGACTACTATGAATTCAACGAACGGGATATGCTCATGATTGGTACCCGTACCGGAAAAGTGTACCGAATCGGGGAAGCTGTCAAGGTGAAAGTCATCGGAGCCGACACAGATAATTATCAGATCGATTTTCAGCTTGAAGAAGATGAATCGAAGAAACCTGATGAATCGCGTAGAGTCAGACGCCGTAAGAAACAGGACAGTTCTAAAAAAGGAAGAGGTCCACGCCGCGGCTCAAAAGATGACAAAAGTAAGAACGATAAAGATAAAGGAAAAGGTCGGTTTAAAGGAAGAAGAAAGACCAAGAAGCCTGGAAAAAAACGTAAATGATAGAGGGGGATTTACATGCCCAAAGGAGAAGGCAAGTTAATTGCCCAGAATAGAAAAGCCCGTTACGAGTATACGATTCTCGAAACGATCGAAGCTGGCATTGTGCTTAAAGGAACGGAAATCAAGTCCATCCGTGCCGGCCGGATCAACTTGAAAGACGGTTATGCCAGTATTAGAGATGGTGAAATCTGGCTGTATAATGTCCACATTGCACCATTTGAACAGGGGAATCAGTTTAATCATGACCCGGTACGTCCACGTAAACTGCTGATGAAGAAAAAAGAGATCGACAGTCTGTATGGAGAAGTCAAACAGGGCGGGAACACACTGGTTCCGCTTAAAGTCTACATCAAGAACGGTTTTGCCAAAGTACTGATCGGCCTGGCCAAAGGGAAGAAACAGTATGACAAACGTGAGACCATCAAGCGACGTGAACAGGACCGTCAGATGAGACGGGCAATAAAAGATAACTACTGATTTAAGATTAAAGCATCGGAACAGATCGGAAACCCGGCTGGTCTGATGCTTTTCTTGATTCAGATAAACAATGGCGTCTACGTGGAAAAGCAGGGCTAGCTGTCGATTATCCTAAAGACGTCTGTTAGAATAGATAGAGAGAGAAAAAGAAAGCGAGGAGCTAGTATGGCTGAAAAAGGGGTAACAATTTATTTTGTCCGACATGGCGAAACGTACTTCAATTATTATGGACGCATGCAGGGATGGAGCAACACACCATTGACCGACCACGGAAAAGAGGATGTCAGACGATGTGGACGTGGCCTGAAAGATGTCACGTTTGATGCAGTCTACACAAGTGATCTGTCCCGGACCCAGGAAACAGCTTCCATCATTCTGGAAGAGAATGGGCAGGTAGATAAAATGGACATGGTTCAGATGCCGGAATTCCGAGAAGTTTTCTTCGGGTCGATGGAAGGCATGTACGGTTCGGATGCTTACGATAAAGTTAGAGATTATCTGGGATACGACACATCAAAAGAAATGTTCAGAAATACAGATGTACCTCAACGGATGAATGCCTTCCGTGCGGTTGATCCGGAAAAGCATGCCGAAGACTTTATGATGTTCTGGTCACGCGTTGAGCAGGGACTGATCAAACTGATCGACAAGCACCGTGATTCAGGAGAAACCATTCTTTTAGTTGCACACGGTGGAACGATCCGGTACATCCTGGAGAATCTCATTCCGGATCTCACACGATCTAAATCATTACTTAATGCCAGTGTGTCTGTGGCCAGATATGAAGACGGACTATATCATCTTGAAAAATACAACGATGTCTCTCATTTTAGGGACGAAGCAGAATAACCAAAGAACAAACTGTGGCCATTCTCCTCTTTGTTGCAGACCTGCTATAACAGGCTTGCGACAAAGAGGATTTTTTGTAGATACATCCGTTACGAGTTTATCATCAAATTTTCATGGATAAAAATTAAAGCTAATGAAATAACCTACACCGTGGATCAACTCAAAGAAAAGGGGAGATTTGATGGATACAATGGAAAAGGAAACATTCAAGACTTTCAGCAATAAAGTACTGACGGGAACAGCGAGTGGAATTGTCATTGGACTGATTCCTGATGCCATACTAAGCGGTATCTTTGAAGCTCTTACACCATACAGCACTATTTTCAGCTCCCTTTCTGCTGTAGTAGGCACGATGCAGTTCCTTACAGCAGCAATGATTGGCGTTCTGGTAGCCAACCAGTTTAAACTGAATGCGATTCAAAGCGTCATTGTGGGAGCCGCCACTTTTCTCGGATCGGGGGCTTACAGTGTATCTGAAGCCGGCATCACGCTTCTAGGGATAGGCGATCTGGTAAATATTATGCTGACGGCGGGCTTTGCTGTTTACCTGACCAGGAAACTGAATGACCGTTTAGGATCAATGACGCTTATTCTCCTGCCGATTATAGTAGGAGTCGGATCGGGTACTGTTGGACTGCTGATGCTCCCTTATGTATCATCAGCTACCTCAATGATTGGACATATACTTAACAGCTTTACGATTCTTCAACCACTCCTGATGACTATATTGATTGCCATAGCCTTTTCCATCCTGATTATTTCACCTGTCTCAACGGTTGCCATAGCCATAGCCATCGGGATCAGCGGCCTAGGAGCGGGTGCTGCAGCTATAGGTGTGACTGCTTGTACAGCGGTTCTAGTCATCGGATCTAAAGAAGTCAATCAGAAAGGAACGACGCTGGCTATCTTGCTCGGTGCCATGAAAATGATGATGCCGAATCTCGTCAGACATCCAAAACTACTGATTCCGGTTATATTAAATGCAATATTGTCCAGTATAGGTGTGTATTTATTTAACATCCAAGGGGTTCCGCAGACAGCGGGCTTCGGTATTGTAGGGCTAGTTGGGCCGATTCAGGCACTGGAAACTGGTACAGGACTGCTCCCGGTTTTCATTACAGAACTATCAAGCGTGAAAGCCCACGGTTTTAATCGTGGGATGAGAGCGTAAATTGAGATAAATGTCTGATTGTTTTGTCTTCTTTTTCTTTTAAAAATAGGTGTACCTTTCTATAGCCTTTCCGTTGACGGAGTGATATACTAAAGTTAACAAAAAAAGAACACACGTTTGTATTCGTGATAGAGGTGAAGCGAGTGAAAAAAGAACAGACACAGTCCTGTGTTAAAGTGCTCAAAGTGAAATTAAAGCCGACTAAAGAACAAGCAGCTGAATTGACCCGGCTATCCAAAGAGTATATTTATCACGCCAACCAGCTTGTCCAGAAGGCTGTATCAGATGGCCGCTTTCCAACAGTCACTTCCAGACACATTGAGACGTCTATTCCTTCGGTAGTC
>NZ_BAAADA010000033.1:0-3673 GCF_039522005.1 Alkalibacterium indicireducens | reverse complement strand
CATTTTAATATTAAAATTGAAGAGTTACCATCTCTAGAAAAAAAGTTTCCGCCAAAGTCTTGACACATACAACTTTCTTTTCCCTCTTTACAAATGAATTTATTTTGTATATTATATATTCATATTGTGAAAGAAGTAACAATCTTGTGGAGGAGATTATTTTGACAAAAGTACGAACGATTGTAGAAGACCAAGAAACATTACAAAATGCACTAGATGAAGTTAGAAAAGCTCAAAGAGAATTCGCTCATTTTACTCAAGAAGAAGTAGATAAAGTATTTTTAGCAGCATCTGTTGCAGCAAACCAAGCGAGAATTCCTCTGGCCAAACATGCCGTTGAAGAATCCGGTATGGGTTGTGTAGAAGATAAAGTTATTAAGAACCATTATGCAGCAGAATTTGTATACAACAATTACAAAGACACTCAGACAGTAGGAATCGTTGAAGAAGATACAAGCTATGGAATTAAGAAAGTTCTTGAGCCAATTGGTGTCATCTCAGCGATTATTCCAACAACGAACCCAACGTCCACTACCATATTCAAAATTTTAATCGCATTGAAAACACGAAATGGAATTGTCATTAGTCCTCACCCTAGAGCAAAGAACTGTACAATTGAAACCGCTAAGATTATTTTAGACGCGGCAGTTAAAGCCGGAGCGCCTGAAGGAATTATTAGTTGGATTGATGTGCCAAGTCTAGAACTCACACAAATGGTTATGGCAGAATCAGACACCATCTTGGCGACAGGTGGACCAGGAATGGTAAACGCCGCTTATTCATCAGGTAAGCCAGCTCTTGGTGTAGGTGCAGGAAACACGCCAGCAATTATTGACGATAGTGCTGACATCTTGTTGGCAGTGAACTCAATCATCCATTCAAAAACATTTGATAATGGGATGATTTGTGCATCGGAACAGTCTGTAGTGGTATTAGACGACGTTTATGACGAAGTTAAAAAAGAATTTGCTTACCGTAATTGTCATTTCTTAAATGATAAAGAGCTAGACAAAGTACGTAAGACAATCATTATTAATGAAGCGCTAAACTCTAAGATTGTTGGACAACCAGCTCCAGTAATTGCGGAATTAGCAGGAATTAATGTTCCAGAAACAACGAAAATTTTAATTGGTGAAGTGACAGATGTAAGCTTGGCGGAAGAATTTGCTCATGAAAAACTATCTCCTCTTCTTGCCATGTACCGTGCGGACGACTTTGACGATGCGCTTGATAAAGCTGATCGTTTGGTAAAAGATGGTGGATATGGTCATACATCAGCACTGTATATTGACACAGCTGCAGAGAATGATCGATTAGAGAAATTCCAAAACCGTATGAAAACAGCACGGATCCTAATTAATACTCCTTCATCACAAGGTGGTATAGGTGATATTTATAACTTTAAACTAACACCTTCTTTAACCTTGGGTTGTGGAACATGGGGTGGAAACTCTGTATCAGAAAACGTTGGCGTCAAGCACTTACTCAATATTAAAACAGTAGCTGAAAGGAAAGAAAATATGTTATGGTTGAAAACTCCAGCAAAAACATTCTTTAAGCGCGGTTGTCTACCACTTGCCTTGGACGAATTAAAAGCAGTACAAAACAAGAAACGTGCATTTATTGTTACGGATAAATTTCTATTTGACAATGGATACACAGATACAATTACTAAAAAGTTAGATGCATTAGGTATTGAACACAAAACGTTCTCTAACGTTCAGCCTGACCCTACACTTTCTAATGTCACGCAAGGTGCAAATGAAATGCATGATTTCCAACCTGACACCATTATTGCTGTCGGTGGAGGTAGTCCGATGGATGCTGCGAAAATCATGTGGGTAATGTATGAACATCCCGAAACAGACTTTATGGACTTAGCCATGCGTTTCATGGATATCCGTAAACGAGTATTAGGATTCCCTGTCTTAGGTGAAAAAGCTTACTTTGTAGCGATTCCTACTACTGCTGGTACAGGTGCTGAAGTGACACCATTTGCGGTAATTACAGATGATGAGTCAAATGTAAAATACCCATTAGCAGACTACCAGTTAATGCCAGATATGGCAGTTGTCGATGCAGACTTAATGGATAATGCTCCTAAAGGATTAACGGCCTATTCAGGATTTGATGCAGTCACTCACGCATTAGAAGCCTACGCTTCTGTTATGGCATCAGACTATACGGATGGACTAGCCTTACAAGCACTAAAAGTTGCTTTTGAATACTTGCCAAGAGCCTATAAATACGGTGCCAAAGACCCTGTCGCTCGTGAAAAAATGGGGGATGCTTCAACAATGGCCGGAATGGCGTTTGGTAATGCTTTCCTAGGTGTCTGTCACTCAATGGCACACAAATTAGGCTCTCAGCACCATGTCACTCACGGTTTAGCAAACGCATTATTAATTAATGAAGTGATTTCCTTTAACGCAAGTGAAACACCAACAAAAATGGGGACTTTCTCACAGTATGACCATCCAAAAGCATTAAGTAGATATGCTGAAATTGCCGATCACTTAAACTTAGGTGGAAATACCGATGAAGAAAAATTAGAGAACTTACTCGACGCACTAAATGAATTAAAAGCAGAAATTGGTATTAAACAGACCATCCAAGAATACGATGTCCCAGAAAAAGAATTCTTAGATACTCTTGATGCAATGGTTGAGAATGCATTTGATGACCAGTGTACTGGCTCAAACCCTCGCTACCCATTAATGAGCGAAATAAAAGAAATGTATCTAAATGCATACTATGGAAAGGATAGGTAGTTATGGAAAAGCAAGTACTTGCTGAAAGATCAGACAAAGAAATCTATCGTAAAGGTGACAAAGTCATTATAAAATTTGATTCATCGTTCTCAAAAGCTAATATTTTAAACGAAGCCTTAAACCAGTCAAGAATTGAAGAGACTGGACTTAACATTCCCAAATTACATGAAGTCCGATTGCTAGATGATGACCAAATGATTTTGATGGATTATGTACCAGGCAACACTTTGCAAGAATTAATGGATGAAAATCCAGAAAAAATGGATGAATACTTAGAGCTATTTGTTGATTTACAAATAGCCATCCATCAAGAAAGAGCTCCTCTACTAAATGAGATGCATAGTAAAATGAGTCGAAAAATTGCGAATAGCGGTTTAAACGCAACCATTCGTTATGAATTAGATAGTCGGTTAGCAGGGATGCCTGTTCATAATAAAGTTTGTCATGGTGATTTCAATCCAACAAACATTATTATTACAGATGATGAAGAGGCTTACGTCCTTGACTGGTCTCACGTGACTCAAGGAAATGGTTCACATGATGCTGCCACTACGTATCTCGACTTTTATTTAAAAGGCGAGAAAGAATTAGCAGAAAAATACATCAAACTATATGCTGAAAAAACAAATACCGCTCTTCAATATATTTTGAAGTGGTGCCCAATTGTTACTGCTGAGCAATTAGCTAAGGGAATTAAAGAAAATGAAGAATTCTTAATGCGATGGGTCGATGTTGTAGAATACGAATAAAAAATAAAAATAAAAGAGGACTAGATTCAATTGAACTGCTCCCTGTCAAGTAGACAGGTAAAAAAAAACACCTATGGATTTTTAAACTGGACCCTATAGAATAGACACGGATAAAAAACCCTTATTCGTTCTCTATTTTATAGGGTTCTTTAT
>NZ_BAAADA010000032.1:0-38151 GCF_039522005.1 Alkalibacterium indicireducens | reverse complement strand
TGTCCAGTAAGAACCTGATGAAAAATCATAAACTGGCAAAAAGCATTGGTGATGCAGGATGGTATGAATTCATCCGCCAATTAGAATATAAATCCAAGCAAAAAGGACGGACACTTATCAAAGCAGACCGATTCTATCCGTCTAGTCAGGTTTGTTCGAGTTGCGGACACCGAGACGGCAAGAAGCCGCTCAATGTCCGGGAGTGGGACTGCCCGACATGCGGGGAATACCTTGACAGAGATATCAATGCCAGCAAAAACCTCTTGGCATTGGCCAAGTAAAAGAAAATCAATGAGGCAGGGACTGCCTTTTGAGCCTACCCCTATCCGATTCCTCTGTCTGTATGAAGTCTGTGCAGACAAGAATGGAGTTCGTAGGAAGCCCCCACTTCAAAATCCAAAGGATTTAAGTGGTGGGTAGTTCACTGGATATAATAAGATAACAGAATGCATTTTAACAATAAGTTATATCCTCTGGAAAAAGTATGATAGGATAAGAAAAATAATAATGAGATGAAAATCTATATTGACGATATTAATTATTAGGTCACACGAGCTATAGGGGAAGTAATAACGGGGGAGAACACATGCTTTTACTTAGGGAAATTGAAGAAAGAGATAATGACATCATCGGTCAGATCGTTCAGCGGTCGCTTGAAGAAGAAGGACTCAAGATGCAGGGAACAGCATACTACGACCCGTACTTGTTCGAACTGTACGATTATTATCAGAAACCGGACAGACAGTACTGGGTGCTGGAAAAAGACGGAACAGTGATCGGTGGAATCGGGGTCGGTCCATTTGATGAGAAAGAGAAAGTTGGAGAGGTTCAGAAACTCTACATTATTAAAGGGGAGCGTGGGAATGGGTACGCTCATCAGCTGATCAAGAAGGCTATGGATTTTGGAACACAACATTATGATGCACTTTATATTGAAACGTTTGCCTCGTTATCAGATGCCAACCATCTCTACAGTAGATATGGGTTTGAGAAGCTTGAGGCTCCACTTAACGGAACGGAACACAGTGCCTGTGACACCTGGCTGATCAGACGTTATCCCAGAATGGCTGACTAGAGGCCTCAAATGAGAAAACACTTACCCGACATGCCGAATTTCATTCCCTATGATATGATTGACAGGGATGTAAGAGACAGGCGTTTGGTGTATCCTGACTGAAAAACAAGATGGGAAAGGATGGGAATGACAGTGGTAGTTGTAGTCAAAAAAGTTAAGAAGCCAGAAATGGACAACATCAGAAGCAAGGTGATGCTGACGGATGAGACGATCCAGGAACGGTTGAACAAAGTACTTGAACGCATGAAAGACAATGAACTATCTTCATTAATTATCTATGCCGACAAGGAACATGGCAGCAGTTTTGAGTATCTGGTCGGGTTCATTCCTAGATTCGAAGAAGCGCTGCTGGTTTTAAACCAGGATGGATCGGCGACACTTATACTGGGTAATGAGAATATCAGCAAAGCGCCGCATGCACGCATAAAAGCTTTCGGAAGAAAGTGTGCGCTTTTCTCACTGCCGAATCAGCCAATGGGAGAGCTGGATGATTTAGCAGCTGTTCTTCAAGAGACAGATATAGATACGTCCAGTCAAGTCGGCCTTGTCGGCTGGAAGCTGATTCCGGGGATGACTCGTCAGTTCGATATCCCGCAATTTATCGTTAGTGCCCTGGAGACGGTTGCCGGAAAAGACAAGCTTGTCAATACGACAGCGCTTCTGATCGGTCCGGAAAATGGCGCACGAGTGACCATCAATGCCAATGAAGCGGCACATTACGAATACGGAGCAGCTCTGGCATCAGATGCGGTACTGGATGCGATGAATAGCCTGACTGTTGGGGTGAGCGAACTGGAAGTGGGGAACCGTCTCAACAGAGATGGTCAGTACAACAATGTGGTCACGATCTGTGCATTCGGTGACCGATTTATAAAAGGGAATCTTTACCCGACTGATAACAGACTCGAAAAAGGAGACAAAGTGGCCCTGACAGTTTCTTATAAAGGCGGGTTGTCGAGCAGGTCAGGCTATGCCGTGACAAATGAAGAAGAACTTGCTGGAGTAGATGAAGGATACTTAGAAGAGGTCGTCATGCCTTATTTTGAAGCGTATCATTACTGGCTGACGAATCTGAAAATAGGTGTGCGCGGTGGAGACTTTTATGATGCCTTCAATACTTTTTATCCGCAGGACACATACGGCTGGCATCTTTGCCCGGGTCATCTGACGGCAGATGAAGAATGGCTGTCTTCGCCATTTTACAAAGGATCAGAAGCAGTCGTTCAGTCGGGAATGCTGTTTCAAGTCGATTTCATTCCTTCTCAGACTGGCCATAACGGGGTTTCAGCTGAAAGTACGGTCCTTCTAGCAGATGATGAATTGAAGCAGGCCATACGAGCAGACTATCCTGATATGTGGAAACGAATCGAAAGCAGGAGAGCCTATCTGCGTGACGAGCTGGGTATTCAGCTGCCAGAAGATGTGCTGCCGATGGCTGGTACACTTGCGTATTACAGACCCTACATGCTGAACGACGAGTATGCACTGACGATCGAAAATTAAGTGATTGAGTAAAAACTCCCCTGATCGGGGAGTTTTTTCATTATATAGAATAGGAATAAAATAGAAGAGGAGGAAAATTTTCTCGGAAACTTTTTCGAGCCCCTTGTCTACAATGATAAGTGAAGTATAGGGATAAATGTCTTCTTAAACTGCGTTATGAATACAAATTTATGGAGTCTAGTGATGAATCGTACTGATAAACTAGACCGTGAGCAAAATTACTTTAGTTTACGACTCAACTGGTAAGCTGAACTGCATTCTAAAGTGCCATAATGTAGTTTGTTCAGAATATTACGAGTGAAATATACCGAGTGTGTTTCTCACGGGTTCATGATAAATGAACGACTCTAAATTAATGATTAAAGTGAATAACAGTCATATCGGAGCCGATATAACGGCTCATATTATGAAGAAAGTATGAAGAATGACCCGGATTAGAAAAAGATGATAAAACGTCTTTTTTTCTTAGTTTTCTATGATAGAATGATTTAAATAGTACAAATACATAGATAAAGGATCGGTAGAATGTACAAGCAGATTATAGAAGAAACCTTGAAATATATGTGGAGAAATAAGAAGAACAGGCTGGTTATGGCACTCAGCTTGGGCGTCGTGCTGGTACATAGCCTCCTCATTCTGCCTAATCTAACGGAAGATTTTGATGTGGATGTTGCTCAGCTCGAGCGGTCTATCGTCTCAAATCAGCAGACCTTTGAAGACCGTCTAGAAACGGGCCAGACCCTTCCATCCTTTTTTACTGGGACGAGTGCCTATCAGCAAGCCAGAAACGAGTACGTGAATCAGCGTGAACTGCTGACAGCGATTCGGACTGGGGACGCCAGACGCTACCTGACAATTAACTACAGACCACAGGAAGATTCGGGAAGCGTTACGGAAGCTGAAGGGTTCAATATTCCCATACTGGGCTATGCTCAGGAACGGGAGTTTCAGTCGATGAAAAATCAAGTCTACGTTAATGAAGTCGAGCCACTCAGTTTTCACCATATCCACGAACGAACGAGTCTGCAGCAGATGCATCTGTTCCTGATCGGATGGGGCCCATACATACTTATTTTCCTGTTGCTGTTCATGATCAGTGATGTAGTGACAAAAGACAGGAAGCTGACCACTCAAAAACTCGGAGTATCCAAGAACTGGTTTACCTATCTGATGGTCAAGTCTCTGGCTGCTTTGGGCTTTGTTGCGCTGTTCTTTGCTGTCATAACCGGGATTTTCTATCTTGTCAATGGCATTCAGTACGGCTTTGGTTTTGGATCGCTTCCTGCTGGTGTTTTTGAAGCCGCACCTGAAGGCGAACCGTTCCATGCCTCCATCTGGTCTGTTATTGATCTTTCAACATTCTTTATCCGGGCACTGCCGCTTCTCGCTCTGCTTCTCTACGGCTTTACACGTCTGAATACGCTGGTCAGCTTGATTATCAAGCAGGATGTCGTCGTTCTAATTGCTACATCCTTTGCATTGTTATTTCCTTTTCTTTATTACGGGGAAGAAACGACAGAACTGCTGGGCCTTAATATAAGCTGGTATCCTCAAACCTACTATCAGGTGGGAGGTGCGGCAACAGGCATGATCGACGCAATTGTCCAGGAACCTGTTCCGTATTCTAGAGGCATCATTGTCGTGCTTGTTACCCTACTGATTATTGAAGGGCTGAACTACTTGGCATCGAAACTCATTACTAGACAGACATTCTTAGGATAGGAGGCGTTGTATACAGATGAAAACATTAATTAAATGGAACAGCCGGCTGATGCTTCGAGACTGGAAGACACGCCTGCTGCTGATTGGATTCTTTGTCTTTCTTGGGTCCTTTTCCTTGCTTTACAGACAGCAGAATGTGACGTTGCCTGAGATGCAGCTGCGTGCAGAATACAGTGATGCGCATCAGATTTTCCGAATGATTCCGGACGCACACTTTGAAGGAGAAGTAGGTCAGGAAGTCCAGCAGAGACTGGGGCGCAATTCGATCCTGATCGGACTGAACCGCTACATCATGACTCAACGTGAAGGGAATACTGTAGAGGGGCTGGAAGAGGTGGTGTCGGATTATTTAAATAATGGCCGGGAAATGGCTGAAAATAATCTCTATCTTCATGAAGAAACTGATTTTGAATCGTATGATCTTCTTCAAGACGTCTATCTGCCTTCGATAGAAGAAGTGGAGCAGCAGATCGCGTTTTTCAATGCACTTGAAGACAACAACCTTGATATCGAATGGAACCCGTATGCGTCGTCTCAGATTCTTCAGCAGCAGGTTGAACTGTTCGTGACGGTCATCGTGTTCATTGCAATCGCTTTGCTCGCGGGGGATCATTTTACGAAAGATCAAGTAAAGAATTACAGTGTGACCCAGGGGCTGCCTGTTCCTGTTAAAGCTCAGTGGCGGGTTAGAAGCGGGATGCTGTGGTTCCTGACGTGGGTCGTCGCTCTGGGCGGGCTGGCGGCCAGTTATCTCATTTCACTGTTCTTTGAAACGTCTGGCAGCTTGAATTATCCGACTGAAATATATATGAATCAGACCATCAGATACATCCCGCTCTGGCAGTACAGCCTCCTTCTGATCGGAATGGGCATGATTGTCAGTTTCCTGTTTCTGCTGATCATCACCGGACTGAGCTGGATGATCCGAAATGTCTACCTGACCTTGTTCATCACAGCCGGGCTGGTCTTGTCTTATACGTTATGGCAGGTCTTTCCACCACTTACAGGCTGGCAGCCGTCATTCTACACAAACAGCGTAGGCGTTTTGACTGGAGAGATGGCGAAACAGTTCCAGCTTCCAGGCATCGAATTCTGGCGCCTGCCGCTGATTGCCCTGGTGATCTGGCTTACTCTTGAAGGGGCATTTCACTACCTGTTCAGCCTTATTCCGACTCAGTCGCTTGGATTAAAAAGGAGAGAAACTAAATGACATTAACTATCACCGATATGACCGTTGCTTACGGCGATCGTGTTGTACTGGAAAACATCTCGTTTACATTGAACAATGGACAGATCATCGGACTTGTGGCACCGAATGGAACCGGGAAAACGACGCTGTTCAATGCGATCATGCGCTTTATTCCGGTCAGATCCGGGACGATCGAAGTGGATGGGACAGCCTACTCTGCCAAGGACAAGGATGTTCTGGCTCTGCATAAGCTAATCACCTTTTTTCCGAATCAGGCCGATCTGCATGAAAACTTTTCCGGAACGGAGCATATCCAGATGTATGCGGATATGTGGTCAGGCAAGCGCGATCAGGTTCAGGCGATCATCAAACGCCTGGAAATGGAAGACTATGTAGACCGCAAAGTCAGCACCTATTCTCTTGGTATGCGCCAGCGGCTCTGTTTTGCCATGGTGGTGGCGGCAGATACACCGATCATGTTCATGGACGAGGTCATGAACGGACTCGATCCGGAAAACGTGTCGCTCGTCTCTGATATATTGATTGACCTGAGACGCGATGGGAAAATCATCATGGTCGCTTCCCACCTGCTCGACAATCTGGATGAGTATGCGGACAAAGTCTTTTTCCTGAAAGACAAGCAGCTGCATTTTGTCTTAGACCACCATGTTGATAAAATCGACTATTTCAAACTCATGTGTACACAGAAGCAGGCTGAGAAGCTGGAAGAGTCTGTAGCTTTGCCTGAAGGAACCATGCATCTGGGGAACAGCATGCTGTGCATTCCACTTGAAACCCTTAATGAAAAAGAACAGCTGGCCCTTTATCAGATGATTCGTCAGATGAAAGACGGCGCCTTGACAGTGGGACCGCTTGGGACGGGAGAATATTATTCTCATCTCTACGGCCTGGAACTTCATTCTTACGACAGGGGGCATGAGCATGAGACTGAACCGGTTTAAACTGTCCGTCAAGCTGACTGGACTGAGCGGTGTACTTATGCTGCTTTCCGGCTGTGCCGGCTTTACAGGTCTCCGCTCACCGCATTATGATGGGGGGCCGATCGAACCTGATGAGGAAGCGATTGAGCGCTACAGCGAATCAGCCCAGGTGGATGAGGCATTCGAAGGTATCTATAGACGGTATCCGCTGAGCAGCCGATTAAGAGAGGACGTACTGGACTTTTCTGACGCAGGCTCTTTTGAACTGAACGAAGGGGAGTATAGTGTAGGCGAAGACTTGCCTGAAGGTCGGGTTTATATTCAAAGTGAGTCGAGCGATTTCAGGCCTGAATTCTGGATCATCCACACAGCACACGTCGTGATTAGAGACGAAACTGATTCAGTGGCTTTTGATCAGCATTTTCAGAATGAAACTGGCGTGATGCAGGCCTATGTCGATTTGCGAGAAGGCTACACGGTTGAGGTAAGCGGGAATGATCCAATCCTTTATGTGGACTATTCTGGAGAAACCGGGAGCAACTGGGTGAACACCGGGCTCGGTGAAGAGCAGATCACACTGACATCCGGACACTACAGTGTAGGAACGCACCTGTCACCCGGGCAGTATACGATAGAAAGTGCTACGGGTCCTAGGGCTTCGGAACTTTATCTCCTTTCTGAGAATGATGAGGTAGCCATTATTGAACTGCACTCGCGTATGAATCCTGCCGGGGTCATCAGCGCAGAAGACAATCAGTCGCTGCTTGAACGAGGGCAGATTACCCCGGAAATATATGAAATGAATGAAATGCAGAGACAGAGGTTTGAAGAAGACAAGCCGGTGATCGACCTGAATGAAGGAGATGTTCTTTATCTGCCGATGGTCGACCAGCTGTTACTGGAAGAGAAGTAGAAGGAGCTAACCTATGTATGAATCCTGGACCGAAGCCGAACGGTTCTATACACTAATCATGCCTTGGACCATCATCGGCCTGGCTGTCCTTGTGTTTGTCTATATTTTTATTTATTCATACACAGCCAAGGGCCAGAAGCTGAGGAAAGGGACTAATTTAAGTGTGATCAGTATCCTTTTACTCAGTCTGCTGTATTTTGTCTTCGGTCATCTCCGCTACAGCTTCTGGGTGGAGCAGAATGATTACATTCACCCCGGAATCAGAGAATATACTTATATCTTAGGGATTCGGTCAGATGAGGATCGGCAGGTCATAAGAGCCCAGCGTCAGAGCCCGTCTCTTTATAGACAATTGAATGCACTGGAAAAATATGAAGCTGACGCTAGGGTACAGCCAATGATTTACGATTATCTGGGATCCAGAGACGATACCCATTATTTTTCTTTCGGAGACGAAGACCAGTATGCGTTTAGGATCAGGGGTACTGTAGAGTGGACCCAAGGCGAACGGGAAGTTCACGGCTGGCAGTTCAGGCTGACAGATGACCGCTTCGAGACATTAGGTTTTGCAAACGACTTTGACCCCATTTTTGACATCCTTCTGTTACCTGAAACAGAGCAGAGAGAGCTGGCCGACTTGTCTGAATACCGTATGACTGCAATTAGTGAAGTTTATCCGAATTGGATTTTCCCAAATCAGCGTGACTAAGACAAGATATTAGAATAGGAGAGACCTATGTTTAGACAATGGATGGCAGCTGAACAGTTTTATACATTTATATTACCGGCTATGGCAATTGCCTTAGTCATATTGGCAGGAGTCTATCTGTTCATTCTGATTTACACCGACCGGAAGACGAGAGCGCAGAAAATCGGTCATCTGGTGTTTTTCAGTCTACTGACACCTGCTCTTATATACGGGCTATGGGCACACCAATCTCACAATTTCTGGCTTGATCAGAATGACTATATTCATCCAGGGATAAGAGACCGAGCAACGATTTTTGGAATGGAAACTACTGAAGATCCGGTCATTGTCAATGCTTACAGAAGATCAGAGTCCTTAGGTGAGAATCTGACTCAGCTTGAGATGTACGAGGATCAGGAAGTGACCCGCGACTTCCCCTATACCTATGTAGGGTCAAACGGCAATCAGCACTATTTTTCATATGGAGAAGATGAGGCTTACACTTTTCGTCTGGACGGTGTGGTTCACTGGTCTGAGGACGCGAATTATCTGAGAGGGCGCGAACACCGATTGGTCGATGAACAGTTTCAGGAAATCGGCTTTTATAATGAACACCACATCATTTTTGAAGCCCTGCACTTGACCGACGATGAACAGGAAGTGGATCCGTCCCGTATGGAAAACTACTATTCGGTCACCGATATGATCGGAGGCTGGCTGTTTGGACGGCAGTTTTATTAATTGAGTATCAGACAGTGATATTTCATTTTAAAAAGATTGTATTTTCTGAGGTTGCCTTGTAGAATATAGTAAGTATATGAATTAAAGGAGATTATAAAATGGATCTTGAATTATTCACGGAATTTAGATTAGTGTTTGGCATTATCCTGGCTATATTAGTGCTGTTTTTAGTTCTTTCTCTTGTTCCAAAAGGCAGAGACACTGTAGTGACTTTCTTTTCAGTTCTGGCTATTTCCATTTCACATCTGGCAATTGCTACAGCTTTGCTGATTGTTGAAAATACCTTCCTTGAAGACTTTACTTTAGATGGGGATTCACTGACGTTCTACATGTTCCTAGGCGTTGTCCTGTTGGCTATTCTGAACCCGATTATTTACAAGCTTAGAAACAAGTCAGGGAGAAGACGGTCGTATTCATTTAAATAAATAGAAAAAGGATCGCCCAACATCGGGTGATCCTTTTTTGTTTAGATATTACATTATATCGATCAGCTAATGGCCGTTCTACTGCTTAGGTTTACCGCCGAAGAAGTAGAATCCTCCACCAACTGAAGTCAGGATAACGAGGCCTCCAACCAGTACAACTGGGAGTTCGCTGTCTCCGTCACCGAATGAAGCACGTGTCGATTCTTCAGTTTCATCTTCTTCCGATTCTTCTTCAGGTTCCTCGGTTACTTCTTCTATTTCTTCCGGTTCTTCACTGCTTAAAATGGCAGCTTCCAGTTCTATCGGATCAAAGACAGCCATAGTCGCAACCGATGCAGTCTGTCCAACTACCGCGCTGTTAGTATAGGTGTCGCCAAGTAGAATCCATTCTTCCTGATCCGTGTTCCACTCGTATAACTGGTGCTGATTGGCTTCAGCCTGTTCTGTAAAGAAGCGGTAAGTCATCTGTTCAGGGAAAGATGTAATAATCTGGTCATTCTGTTCAATTGAGAAGTCGATCAGATCGCTGTGAGCAGTCTCACTGTAGTCCAGAGGCTCCTGAACTGTTTCGAAAGACAGGAAAGCCTCTCCTTCAGTCAGGTTAGCTGCCGGAATGACCCATTCCATATCGATACGTACAATCAGTAGTGTAATATTTCGGCTTCTGATCGATTCAACTTGTTCTGGAGTAAGATTGACTCGCTCTATATATTCCAGTGACGAGTCAAAGGAGATTGCCAGCAAGCCATTATCTGCAACAGCTTCCAGGTCTTCGCCATCGATGACTGCCATCCCGTTCATCTCTGAAGGGCGGATCCATACCGTACTCTGAAGAGGCTCTTCTTCTTCATCAGCATCTGATGCGTCGTCTTGACCATCCTCTGATTCCTGATCCTCAGCTGGCTCTTCTTCAGGGGACGAATCGTCTTCCAGGTCATCCTGAGGGGATTCGGTATCGTCTATTTCTTCCGAATCCTGTTCTTCTCCATTACCGTTTTCATCAGTATCTTCATCAGTTATACCGTCTTCTGTTTCAGTGTCGTCATCTGAGTCAGATTCCGTATCATCTTCTTCAGTAGGGCCATCTTCGACGTCTTCTTCGGACTCGGGCTCTTCCATCTGTTCAGGAAGATAATGAACGAGTCCGTATCCATAAATCGGATCTCGACCTTCCTCACCAAGGTCTCTAGCTTTTTCAGCCATCCGTGCTCTTATCTGAGCAGCTGATTCCTCTGGATATTTCTGCATCAGTAGTGCAGCAATCCCTGCGACGTGAGGAGTAGCTTGGGACGTGCCGGACATTGTTCTGAAACTATCTGGTCCATCGATGCCTAAACCTAATATTTGTAGACCAGGAGCAGCTAGCTCATTTTGTTCTCCTCTTTTAGAATCTGAAACAATTGAACGATTACTATCTAAATTTGAAACAGCAATCACTTCACTGTGTGCAGCAGGAAAGTCAACATCTGTATTTGAAGAATCTTTTATGTTTCCACTAGCAGCAACAACTAATATACCACTAGATTCGGCTATCTTGATGACAGCATGAACTGCGGGATT
This sequence comes from Alkalibacterium indicireducens, assembly GCF_039522005.1. Lineage (NCBI taxonomy): Bacteria > Bacillati > Bacillota > Bacilli > Lactobacillales > Carnobacteriaceae > Alkalibacterium > Alkalibacterium indicireducens. The sequence goes on along the minus strand of NZ_BAAADA010000032.1, from coordinate 27,394 downwards.
CTCATTTTCATACCCAGAACTTAAGGATATAATATCCATATTATTATCAATAGCCCAGTTAAGACCATTTAATAGGTTGCTGATAGAGGTAGTTTCTTCTTTATCGAAGATTTTCACACCATACAATTCGACACCCGGAGCTGTTCCTGCTGCCGGGCTATTTTGGTTTGCTCCAATAATTCCAGCAACGTGTGTGCCGTGACCATCATGATCTTCATACCAGTTACTGCTTTCAAAAACACTGTGACCACCTGTAAAACTAATGTCGTTGTGGTCTCTATTGAAGCCGGTATCCAGTACAGCTACTTTTACACCTTGACCAGTGACCCCTTCATCCCAGGCATCGAATGTACCAATCATATCCTGATTCCAATTATCACTCCTGCTACTGTGGGTGATAGAGGAATCTGATTTATATACTATCTGGTCGTAAGTAATACGGCTGACATTTTCCATTAGACTAATATCCTTAACCGAAGAAGAAGGGACAGTCATCATCTGTATGGGAGCAACCGTAAGGGTCTCCACATTTTTAAAAGATGGATCAAGATCTTCTTCTGCTGGGGGATTTTTAGTGTATTCAACGATGATATCTATGTACTCATCGGAATTATCAAGGTCATGAGCCAAGGCAGAAGTGGCTGGTAAAAGTATACCAAGTACAAGAACCACTGCGCAGGCTGCACGCCATAGCATTACACGTTTTTTATTCACTAATCAAAAGCTCCTTTTTCTCACAAATTCATTTGGGACATTGTGCTGTCTTTAATAGACAGATTTAATAAAATACTAATCTCATGCGTTTTCTATGAAAATTGCGTCATTACAAGTATCTTATCACAAGCCGGAGATTGGTGAAGGGTTAAATGCATGTTAAAAATGAAAATAATTAGAGTGTTGTCACAATTTGTTAAAAAAATTCAGAATAAGGTGATTTAGTGGTAAGATGTAGGGGAAATCACCCGCAGGAAAGGAGTTACGTCTGAAAATGACTGACTTGAATGAAGCGATTCAGTTTTTTGAATCTCAGCCTGGAATGGATAAACTGTTCAAGCTGTTAAGAGATGAACTGCTTACGCATCGTAGAATCAAAGGACACGTTAAGCTGGATGGGTTTTCTCTTATAGAGCTGGAGTCCATTGCTCATTTTTTTCAAGTATCCATTGATTCACTTAAAATCAAAGGCCGAGTTGACCTTGAAGCCTTCAACAGGAAACTGGATAGCCCGCCATTCAATGGAATTGATCTTACACAGTTGTTGGAGGCCTATTTTGACGAAAAGCTGCTGACATTATCTACTAAAGAAGAACGCTCGCTGTATCTTAAAACGCTGGAAAAGGAATTTTCCCTCCTGAAAGACTGGCTGGCTTATTTGCGCACCCATAGCCGAGATGTAAGATGGATCCACGATATGATAGAGGAGTCGAGCCATCAGTTTGAACAGCATGTGCTGTACTTATCCGAAGGCATCCGTCTGCTTCCGAGTCGACCGATCCGCCTGTCAGTGTTCAGTCAGATCATCACATTAACCGCTGATGCTTTTCAGCCTTCCAGTCCATTAGGAAAACTGTGGCTGCATGTTCTGGCGGAAACGAAACGCCTGCATGCTATCGAACCGATCCGTCTGCCTGAAAACAGAAAAAATGAAGACAAGCTGTTGAAGGAGTTCAACTTGTTCAGAGAAGATATTTCTGATTCTGTTACGGTGGCCAATCTCTTTGCCGAGACTCAGACCGGGTATCATCCAATGTGGGAAGCAGCAGTACATTCGAGAAGTGTGCTGACTGTTCCATTGAGAGAAGTGATCAAGCTGACGGCGGTTTATCCGGCTCACGAAACCGGCATCGTTTATGTCGTAGATGATCCCGAGCTGTTTACCCGCATTCTGGATGAGGTGCCTTCGATACCGATGATCTGTACAAAAGAAGAGTGGACCTGTGCCATCTGGGAAGTCTTTGACCGGATCGAGGACAGCGGATTCAACATTCGCTTCATCGGGAACTTTACCCCAGAAGGCATCGTCCGGGCCGAAGAACTGCTCCTTCATTATCCGACGCAGTCCAGAACGTGGAGGATGGACATTCCAACCTATCTTAATTCTCGAAATTTTAATGAGTATTTAAGCGACAAAGACTGCGAACTGCTGGACAAGCATCATCTCGACTACCTTGCTTGCCTGAAAGATGAAATGAGAGACCGACGACAGGCGGGTTACCTGATGAACGTAGCGGATGATCTGATCAATGAACTGAAAACATATTACAATAAGTAGTGGGAAGAGAGGAATAACAAGTGGATAGAATAAGAGTAACTGACGACAAGCGCCTGCTCCATGGCGGCGACTACAACCCGGACCAATGGCTGGACTATCCGGATATACTTGAAGAAGACGTTAAGCTGATGAAAAAAGCGCACACCAACACCTTCTCTATCGGAATATTTGCCTGGGCGGCGCTGGAGCCTGAAGAAGGCGTATATCATTTCGAGTGGCTCGATCAAGTCATTGAACGGATCGCATCGATCGATGGGCGCTTTATTCTGGCCACTCCGAGTGGGGCAAGGCCGGCATGGATGTCAAAGAATCATCCTGAAGTGCTGCGTGTCGATTCGCTCAGACGCAAGCAGCTCCATGGGGCGCGTCATAACCACTGTTTTTCTTCTCCATACTATAGAAGAAAAACGCAGGAAATGAATACCCTGCTGGCGGAGCGATATGGGGATCACCCTGCTTTGCTGATGTGGCACATTTCCAATGAATTCGGCGGAGAATGTCACTGTGAGCTGTGTCAGGAGAATTTCCGGGCCTGGCTCAAAAATAAGTATGACAACGATCTGGATAAGTTGAATCACGCGTGGTGGGGGCCGTTCTGGAGCCATACGATTACAGAATGGGATCAGATCGAGTCACCTTCACCGATTGGGGAAAGTGCTGTTCACGGCATGAATCTGGACTGGCGTCGCTTTGTCTCTTATCAGACGATCGACTTTTATAAAAATGAAATCGTTCCATTGAGAGAACGGACACCAGACGTCCCGATTACGACAAACTTCATGTCGGACAATCCGGAGTTTGTGCCGTTTACTGCACTTGATTACAGTCAGTTTGCCAAGGAAGTGGACGTCATCAGTTGGGACGCCTACCCGGCCTGGCATAATGATCAGGAAGATACACCGACGCTGGCCTCACGTGTCGCCTTCTTAAATGATCACTTCTACAATATGAAGCATCAGCCGTTCCTGCTTATGGAATCGACACCGAGCCTGGTCAACTGGCATGATGTGAACAAAGCCAAACGTCCAGGCATGCATTTTCTGTCTTCCATGCAGATGCTCGCACATGGGTCAGACAGCATCCTGTACTTCCAGTGGCGCAAGTCCCGCGGGTCATCGGAAAAGTTCCACGGAGCTGTCGTCGATCACGACCGGTCCAGCGAAAACAGGGTCTTTAAGGAAGTGGCACAGCTCGGTCAGGCAATGGAAACTTTGTCGGAGCATGTCGTCGGATACCAGCGCAAAGCAGATGTCGGTATTCTGTATGATGTGGAAAGTGACTGGGCGCTGAAAGATGCTCAAGGCTTCGGACTTAAGACGAAGCATTATGGAGAAACCCTTCAGAAACATTATCAGGCTTTCTGGGAACAAAACATTGCGGTAAATGTACTGTCAAAAGAAGATGATTTGGAGCATTATAAAATTCTTCTGATTCCAATGCTTTACATGGTGTCTGAAGAAACGGTAGCCAAGCTTCAGGCTTATGTCAAGAACGGTGGAACGCTAGTCGGGACCTACATCACTGGCTTAGTCGATGAGTCCGATCTGACGTATCTTGGGGGCTGGTATGGCCCGCTGAAAGAGATGTTCGGAATCGAACCGACTGAAACGGATACTTTTTATCCATTGGACCGAAACCATGTCTCCTACAAAGGCCAGTCCTATGAAGCGAGAGACTATGCGACACTTATGAATATGGCTGGAGCTGAAACGCTGGGAACTTATGAAGAAGACTTCTACAAGGGGACATCAGCGGTTACTCGAAATGAGTACCATAATGGACAGACATATTATATCGGAGCCCGTCTTGACGATGCCTTTCATCAAGCTTTTTACGGTGAACTGATCGATGCACTGGGACTGAAAGCCCCGCTGGATCTCAGACATAAAAGAGGCGTCTCTGTTCAGGCAAGAGAAGCTGAGGGTAGACAGACCATCTTCATCATGAACTTCACTGAAGAAACGCAGGCGATTGAGATCATGGAAGATGTGACAGATCTGCAGACCCATTCTCCATTGTCTGGGACGCTTGATCTGGCACCTTACGAAGTTAGAGTGGTCGAGAAAGTCGTAAGCTAGTTGAACGGTAGGGGGGCTGATAACTGGAGCCTTCCCTATTTTGCTAATAATGGTGATAGAACAAGTTGAGAATAGGGGAGAGAGACGATTTTTTTCATTTCTTATGATGCTGGCTACTCTGTCAATGACGATCTGGGCGATTGTGTGTGCCATGAATATGGTAGCTGTAATCGAAAAAGTACATAAAGACAAAGAGTATGACTACGATATGTTCTGGCTGACGGCTTTCTTTACTGTGATCATTACTGTGCTGATCTTTCTTCTGGTTGATGCACGTTAAAGATGTAAACTATTTTTTTTGTTAGATTATCCCCGGTGAATTGGGCTGTAATTGAAAGTTCACAGTTTTCATTGAAATTATTCTAAAAGAGTGTATCGATTCTTGATATAATATAGGATGAATAGATGAAAAGTAAGATTGAGAAAGAGAAAGGAGAACGCATTTGGTCACATTAAATGATGTTGCAAAAAAAGCCAATGTTTCCAAAATGACTGTTTCCCGTGTCATCAATCACCCGGAACAAGTGACTGATGAGTTGAAGCAGCTGGTCTATGAAGCCATGCAGGAACTGAACTACCGGCCGAACATTGCTGCCAAAGCATTGGCTAACAACCGAACTCAAATTATTAAACTGCTTATCCTGGAAGAAATGGATACAACTGAACCGTATTATATGTTTCTGCTGACTGGTATTGCGAATGAGCTGGATAAGTATGCGTACAGCCTTCAGCTTCTCACTCACAAAAACGTACAGATCGGGGATTCCGACGGCTATATCGTCTGCGGCATGCGTGATGAACACAAGGAACTGGTGGAAAGTCTGAAGAAACCGACAGTGATTTACGGTCAGAATGACATTGGCTACGATTTTGTCGACAGCAACAATCAGAAGAGTATGGAACAAGCAACGGAATTTGCCATTCAGGACGGCTACGATAAGATTGTCTATATCGGTATTGATGTCGATCAGCCCTTTGCCCATGCCAGAGAAAAAGGCTATGCTCAAGTCATGGATGCACATGGCCTGGAAAAGAATGTCTACCGTCTGGAAAACCGCTCGAGGTATTCTGCTGCATTCATCCGGGAGAATCTGGATCGTTTTCCTAAAAACACGCTGTTCCTCTGCGCATCCGACCGGTTGGGGCTGGGTGTTATCCGTGAAATCAAGGAAATGGGATTTGATATTCCTAACGACTATGGGGTCATAGGACACGACGGCGTGTTCCTGGACCAGATCGCCTATCCTCACCTGACGACCCTCAAGCAGTCTACAGCCGAAATGGGTGCAGCCTGTGCCCGAATGGTTCTGAACAAGGTGAAAGAAAATGGCAAGTCTCAAGGAAACGAGCTTTTTGAAACTGAACTGAAGCTGGGCGGAACGACCCGAAATCAGGCGGAAGTAAAGTAAATCATGAGAGAATAACAGTTAGGACTGAAGCGCACGACCGGCTTCAGTCCTTTTTTGGTTTAGAAATCTGTGGGGCAGACTATGACAAGAGGGCTGAGCAGAGTTAGATGGAGTTTAATCTAGAAGATATGGAGATTAGTATTGTTAGCGCGTATCTAGCTGGAGGTCAGCTTTTGCTTTGGGCGAGGAACTGTAAGTAGAGCGGATCTAGTTATAGTTCCTGAAAAAGTAGGACCTGAAAGTGAAACGAGAAGCCCTCTAGCGGAAGCAATAAAGACGATTTTAGAATAAGCTAGAACTAAAGCTTTTCTAGCATCAGTTTATTCTCCCGAATAGGAACTGAACTATAAGTAGAATCGTCCTATCTGTAGTATGTACAAAAGGATCTTCAATAAGGTATAACTAGGCGCAGGCCTAGTTACATTTTAGATAGCATGGAAATGTCTGAACTGCAAAGAGAATCGGTCGATGACAAGAATGGCAGAAAAATAATAAGGAATTGATAAGTTCTCTAATGTAGAAAGGAAATAGCTGTGGCTATTTCCAGCCGATCTTCAAGTGTCCTGAACCCTGAAAGAACTACTTTTTTAGATCCATTATCTTAATATAATTAAGGTATGATTACCTTTTCAGCACCTTCGTTGTCGCCTGATGCTGAGCAGGGGTGTTTTATGATGTACAGAGTCTGTCGGAGATGGGATGAGTGTCACTAAGTTTTTTAATTTTCCGGACGCTATAATTAGGCAGATGTCAGCGCTTTGATTTCTGTTACCGATAACACTTTAAAACTGCTTGTATAATTACCTGTGGATGCTAGAATCAAGATGGAACCGCTTAATGAAAGCGGGAACGAGCGACTCATTTAATAAGAAACGCATTAGTTAAAAGGAGACTTTATTATGGACACAGCTGCAATTTATCACCGTGCCGAGAGCGAATACGCCTATCTGTATGAGCGTGGGCATTATCACATCCGAATCCGGACGAAAGCGAATGATGTGCAGTCCGTTGAACTGCTGAGTGGCGACCCCTATTCACTGGACCAGCAAAAGTGGTTCATGAACGGGAAGGAAATGAAAAAAATTGCTTCAACGAACATGCATGACTACTGGATGATCGACACACATGAACCGACCAAGCGCATGGCATACGGATTCAGAGTTATCGGCAAAGACGGAATCGAGATTTTCTATTCCGATCAGGGTGTCTATCCTTTCGAGGAGATTTTCCTGAGCCAGATGAACTTCTATTTCAGAGTGCCTTATATTCATGAAATCGATGCGTTCCGTGCACCCCAGTGGGCTAGCGAAACCATCTGGTATCAGATTTTCCCGGAACGTTTTGCCAACGGGGATCCGACCAATGATCCTGAAGGCGTACTGCCGTGGGGAAGCAAGGAGCATCCATCGAGAGATGATTTTTACGGTGGAGATCTGCAGGGTGTTCTCGATAAGATGGATTATCTGGAAGATCTGGGCATCAACGGCATTTATTTCACACCGATTTTCAAAGCTCATTCGAACCACAAATATGACACTATTGACTATAAAGAAATCGATCCTGACTTCGGAGACAAAGCCTTATTCAAGAAAGTCGTGGAAGAAGCGCACAGCCGAGGCATTCGAATCATGATCGATGCGGTATTCAATCATGTTGGAATTCATTCTCCTCAGTGGCTGGATGTCCTTGAAAATCAGGATCAGTCCAGATACAAAGACTGGTTCTATATTCACTCTTTCCCGGTCGATGATGTTGCCGACCTGAGCACAGAAGAGTTGGAAAATGTCGGACGGGTCAATTACGATACGTTTGCATTTACTGGACACATGCCTAAACTAAATACGGCCAATCCAGAAGTCCAAGAGTATCTGCTGGATATAGCCACTTATTGGATCAAGGAATTCGATATCGATGCTTGGCGTCTGGATGTCGCTAACGAAGTCGATCACTTCTTCTGGAAGCGTTTCTTCAAAGAAACAACGGCAATCAAAGAGGATCTGTATATTTTGGGAGAGATCTGGCACTCCTCTCAGAACTGGCTGAACGGCGATGAGTTTCATGCAGTGATGAACTACGCCTTTACCGATACGATCGAGAATTACTTCTTCAAGAAATTCCTGTCACCGACCAGACTGGTATCCGGCCTGAACAGTCAGCTGATGCTTTACCGCCAGCAGACCACTGAAGTCATGTTCAACCTGCTGGATTCCCACGATACACCACGTGTCTTGACAAAAGCAGGCAATGACAAGAATCTGGTGAAATCAGCCATGGCTTTTCTTTATGCACAACCGGGCGCACCCTGCATGTATTACGGTACAGAAATCGGTATGGACGGGGGAATGGATCCGGACTGCCGCAAGTGCATGATCTGGGATGAGGACAAACAGGATCATGATATGCTGGCCTTCACTAAAGAACTGATTCATTTCCGTAAAATGTATTCAGACATCCTTATTTCCGGTGAAACAGAGTGGCATGATGTAAGAGATGATGAACAATTCCTCGGATTCAAGCGTAAACTGGGTAACAGAGAGCTGTTTTTCTTCTTCAATCAGGATGAAGAGGAAGCATTCCTGCCACTTATTCCGCGTGGGGCAAAGAAAGTTTTCCATCTGAATGATATTGCTGATGGAGATGAAACATTGCTCAGTCACAATGGATTTTCAGTCTTTTATTATGAAGATAATGAAGAAGAACGTAAAAAACGCCTGATGAAAAAACGTGACCGGGCCAAGAAACGCAAGGTTCTGATGGAAGCGATAAAAAAATAGACGAACTATAAATGATTAGGATTGGACGTGTAATGTATGGAACGTATTGCAAAGGTGGACCCATGGAAGGTCATTTCTACAGATGTGAGTGAAAAGAAGCGCGTACAGGAAAGCCTGACCTCAATTGGAAATGGCTACATGGGGCTGCGTGGAAATTTTGAAGAAGGTTACTCTGGAGATACTCATATCGGAACGTATTTAGCTGGAGTCTGGTATCCGGACAAGACGCGAGTCGGCTGGTGGAAAATAGGCTACCCAGAGTATTTCGGAAAAGTGATCAACGCGACTAACTTTATTCCGGTCACAGTGCTGATCGACGGGCATAAGATGGACCTGGCTGTCGATGAAGTCAGGGACTACACCCTGGAACTGGATATGAAAGAAGGAATCCTGAACCGGTCCTTCGTATGGGAAAAGGACGGAAAGGCCATTGCCTTTAATTTCTCACGCTTTTTGAGTGCAGCTACTAAAGAGCTGGCCGTCATTCATGTAGAAGCGACCAGTCAAAAAGGTGATGCCTCAATTGAATTGATCCCTCATCTGGACGGTGATGTGGTGAATGAAGACAGCAACTATGATGAAGTGTTCTGGCTGGAAAGAAATCGCGGCCTGTCTCCATATCCCTATCTGACAACAAAGACGATCGAAAACAATTTCGGAACGGACCGATTCACCGTGACCATGATGATGGCGAATCTGACGGAAGGCCTAACAACTGAATCAGCGGCGGACTCTGAAATGAAGGTGGAAGAGCATGTAACCGGTCAGCTAGGTGAAGGGGAATCAGTGTCTTTGACTAAGCTGGTTTCTGTCATTACGAGTCGTGATGTAGAAGAATCCGATCAGATCGATGCTGCTGAACGCATCGTTGCTGAAGCAAAGAATAAAGGCTATACGAGTTTGAAAGAAGCTCACGTAGAAGAATGGGCACAGCGCTGGAAAAATGCTGATGTCATGATCGAAGGAGACGAGGCCAGTCAGCAAGGGGTCCGTTTCAATATCTTCCAGCTGTTTTCGACCTATTACGGAGAAGACCCGCGTCTGAATGTCGGACCTAAAGGCTTTACTGGAGAGAAATACGGCGGGGCAACCTACTGGGACACTGAAGCCTGCATCCTGCCAATGTATCTGTCAATCACAGATGAGGAAATTTCCAGACAGCTGCTGGTCTACAGACACAATCAGCTTGAACAGGCTCATATCAATGCTCAGAAACAGGGACTGAAAGGTGTTCTTTACCCGATGGTGACTTTTACAGGTATAGAATGTCACAATGAATGGGAAATCACTTTTGAAGAAATTCACAGGAACGGAGCGATTGCTCATGCGATCTATAACTACTCCACTTACTTCGGTGATGAGACCTACTTGCTGAATCAGGGGCTGGATGTACTCGTGGCTATTTCCCGATTCTGGGCTGACCGTGTCCACTATTCAAAGCGTAACAAGCAGTATATGATCCATGGCGTAACGGGACCTAACGAATATGAAAACAACGTCAACAACAACTGGTATACCAACACGATGGCAGCCTGGACGCTTCGCTACACGATTGCGTCTCTAGAAAAAGCATCCGAAGACCGCTTAAGTGCTCTGGCTCTTGAACCTGGCGAGACCGATAAGTGGGCGGATATTGTCGAGCATATGTACTTCCCTAAGGATGAAGATCTTGGAATTTTCGTTCAGCACGATACATTCCTAGACAAAGATCTGCGACCGGTAGATTCACTGAAACCAGAAGAACGTCCGATCAACCAGAACTGGTCATGGGACAAGATTCTGCGTTCACCGTTCATCAAGCAGGCCGATGTGCTTCAGGGGCTGTATTTCCTGAATCATGAGTTCACTCAGGAAGAGAAAGAAAAGAACTTTGATTTCTATGAGCCGATGACGGTCCATGAGTCGTCTCTGTCTCCTCTTGTACACTCTATTCTGGCATCCGAGCTAGGCAAAAAAGAAAAAGCCTTTGAAATGTACGAGCGTACGGCCCGACTTGATCTGGACAACTACAACAATGATACAGAAGACGGCCTGCACATTACGTCAATGAGCGGTGGCTGGCTGTCGATCGTTCACGGTTTTGCAGGCATGCGTACTCTTGAAGGACATCTCTCCTTCGAACCATACTGTCCGACACAGTGGACCGGCTATCAGTTCAAGCTCAAGTACCGCGGGCGTCTGATTGCTGTGCACGTGACTGCTGATGAAGTCGAATTCTCTCTTCAAGAAGGGGAGGCGCTGACCTTCACGCTTTACAACAAAGAAGTCACGCTTGATGGAACGCTGTCGCATGCGATAGAAAAATAATTGCAGTAAAGTAAAGGGGTAGGCTTCTCCCCCTTCTTTTTTAGTGAGGGGTGCCTGCATGCCTCGGTACTCAGGCGAAAAATCAGTCTGAGTTTGCTCCCAAACATATTTTTGTAGGAAAAGCTTATTCTAAATAGAGAAAAGCCGCCTGGACGGCTTTTAACCCCATTGTAATCATAAGGTCGCCTGTTTTCGCCAGGCGAAAACTAGTCCATTTATATAATAAACAGGAGGAATTGACATGATTAAAGGTTTGATTTTTGATTTAGACGGTGTCATTACAGATACAGCAGAATACCATTTTCTGGCGTGGAAAAGTCTGGCTGAAAAGATCGGCATAGAGATTGACAGAGAATTCAACGAACAACTGAAAGGCATCAGCCGCATGGAGTCTCTGGATCTGATTCTTAAGCACGGAGGGAAAGAAACGGCCTATACAGAAGCTGAAAAAGAGGAACTGGCTACGCAGAAGAATGAGGAGTATAAGGCATACATCAAGGGAATCACACCAGATGACCTGCTTCCGGGTATTGATACGCTATTGAAAGAAGCGAAAGAGAAAAATTTAGGGATGGTTCTGGCTTCAGCGAGTAAGAATGGACCAGAAATTATGGAAAGGCTGGAGATCATGGATCTGTTTGACGGAATTGTAGACCCTGCGTCACTTAAAGCTGGTAAACCGGATCCGGAGATTTTCATCAGAGGTGCTGAAATGCTGAACCTCAGTCCACAAGAATGCGTCGGACTGGAAGATGCCGAAGCCGGGATACAATCGATTAATAGCGCACATATGTTTTCTGTCGGAGTCGGATCCAGAGATGCGATGAAAGAAGCGGATTACGCAGTTGAAAGTACGGCCGACCTGAATCTGAAAACGATTCTTGAAAAAGCCAATCAGAACTGAGGAGGACAAGAATGAAGTGGTGGCAGAATGCGGTATTCTATCAGGTCTATCCGCGAAGTTTTCAGGACAGCAATGGAGATGGGATTGGAGATATCCCAGGCATTACCAGCCGGCTGGACTACTTAAAAGAACTTGGGATCGATGCGATCTGGCTGAGTCCGGTCTATGCGTCTCCGAATGACGACAATGGGTATGACATCAGTGATTACGAGGCTATTCATCCTGAGTTCGGTACGATGGAAGATATGGATGAACTGATCGAAGAAGGGCAGAAACGAGGCATCCGAATCGTGATGGATCTAGTCGTCAATCATACGAGTGACGAGCATAACTGGTTTGTCGAAGCCAGAAAGAGTAAGGATAACGCCTACAGAGATTACTATATCTGGCGCGATCCTGTAGATGGACAGGCACCAAACGATCTGACTTCTGCTTTCAGCGGACCAGCCTGGACACTTGACGAAGACAGCGGACAGTATTACCTGCATCTATTCAGCAGGAAGCAGCCGGATCTGAACTGGGAGAATGAACGGATGCGTCAGGATGTCTATAAGATGATGAACTTCTGGTTGGACAAAGGTGTTGGCGGATTCCGTATGGATGTCATTGATCTGATCGGTAAACTGCCGGATGAAGGATTGACGGCCAATGGACCTAAGTTGCATGATTACTTGAAAGAAATGCATGAGCACACGCTAAAGGGACGTGATGTGATAACAGTCGGTGAGACATGGAGTGCGACCCCTGAGTCGGCTAAACTGTATTCAGATCCTAAGCGCAACGAGCTGTCCATGGTTTTTCAGTTTGAACACATGATGCTTGACGAACAGCCCGGCAAGTCGAAATGGGATCTGAAAGAACTGGACCTGGTCGAATGGAAGCAAGTCTTGAGCAAGTGGCAGGTAGCCTTTAAGGAAGACGGATGGAACAGTCTGTTCTGGAATAACCACGATACTCCGCGTGTCGTTTCAAGATGGGGGAATGATGATACCTATCGTGTCGAAAGTGCGAAATGCTTTGCGATTCTTCTGCATCTGATGAAGGGGACCCCTTATATTTATCAGGGGGAAGAAATCGGCATGACCAACCGTTTCATTAGTTCAATCGATGAAGTGGACGACATTGAAAGTCGGAATATGTACCATGAACGGTTGGAGCAGGGCTACTCAAAAGAAGAGATTCTGAATGCCATCAACGTCAAAGGGCGCGACAATGCTCGGACACCTGTACAGTGGGACGGTTCAGAGCATTCCGGATTTACGACAGGCGAACCATGGCTCGCTGTTCAGCCGAATTATACAAGCATCAATGTTGAGCAAGCCGTATCAGACAAAGAATCAGTGTTCCATACATATAAGCAGCTGATTCAGTTGAGAAAAGATCATCCCGCAATCGTCTGGGGAGACTATACACTCTTGTTACCTGATCACCCGACGGTCTTTGCCTACGAGCGTTTGTACCGAGGGGAAAGATGGGTCGTTGTGGCTAATATCAGCGACGAGAAACAGCAGGTATGTCTGGACGACATGCCAAATGAGTATGATGTGATGGCAACCAATTACAACAGGTCAGTTGTTGACTGGAGATTATTGGATCTGAACCCTTACGAAGCCGTAGCGGTGAGAGCAGGGGAAACAAGCTAATTCATGACAGGCAAACGTCTTTTTAACCGGGATCTTAACCAGAAAAGGGCGTATGCCTTTTTGTCTGCAGAAAAAATACGATTTATAATCAGTTACACCGAAACGATAATAACGGGAAATCATGGAACAGAGGTTGTGCATTATACACTCATATTAATGGTTAAAAATGAGAGGACGGCAGCAGTATATAGCTACAGGGATGTGACGTGATTCCTGATACCGGTAACATTGAAAAAACAATTGAAACATTTGTAAAAACCTTATATAGTTAAATTGTAATCACTTACATCACTCTTTCAGAACACCTAAGTAAACTGGTACCTTTACTTTATGCAACCGAAGGGGTAAAAGTGAAAACCATTCCAGAATAAATAAAAGTAAAAAGTAGGAGGAAGAAGAATGATAAACAGAAAAGTGTTATACAAAGGAATGTTACTGCTTTCAACAGTTGGTTTACTAGCTGCTTGTGGTAACGAAGATGATGGGGCAACTGACGATACGACTGATGACGCAACAGAAGAAACAGTTGACGAAACAGGGGACGATACAGCAGAGGAAACGACTGATACAGCTTCTGATGAGGACGCTCCTGAAAAACCAGAATCATTACACATGTGGGTTAATAATGAAGAACAGCAGCTGGATGCTTATGAAGAAATTACAGCGCGCTTTACTGAAGAGTACGGTATCGATGTACAGATCACACCTTACGAAATGCTTGAGCAGCTTGAAGGCATGAGCTTGGATGGACCTGCCGGACAAGGACCGGATCTTTTCTTCCAGCCGCATGACCGTATGGGAGATATTTACCTGCAGGGTCTGGCAGCTGAGCTTGATCTGACAGATGATCAGCTTGAACGCCTTGGAGAATATAACGAAGAAGCGGTTCAGTCATTCAGCTTCGAAGGCATCCAGTTCGGAATCCCAGCAGTCGTTGAAACATATGCTCTATTCGTCAACAATGAGCTAGTACCTGAAGCACCTGAAACAATGGATGAACTGATGGACATTGCACGTGATCTGACTGGAGACGGCCAGTTTGGCTTCATGATGGATGCTGCTAACCTGTACTTCACATATCCGTTCATCACAGCTGACGGAGGATACATCTTCGGTCAAGATGAAAACGGCGTATATGATCCAACCGATATCGGTCTAAACACACCTGAAGCAGTCTCCGCTGTAGAAATGATTCAGTCATGGTTCGACGAAGGGCTTATGCCTCCAGGGACTGACCTTGAAGTAGCGAGTAGCCTGTTCATGGATGGACAGGTAGGTATGGTCGTCGACGGCCCATGGGCAATTCCTGACTACCGCGATGCAATCGGTGAAAACCTGCAAGTCGTAGAGCTGCCGACTCAAGACGGAGAGCCATTGAACTCCTTCTCAGGAAACAAAGGCTGGTTAGTCAACTATTTCACAGATCATGAGTACTGGGCAACTGAACTGGCACTATTCATTACTAACGAAGAAAACTCAACCACTTACTTTGAAGTTGCCGGTGAACTGCCAGCTCACACAGCTGTAGAAATCGACGATGAATTCATGGAACCAATCTTCGCACAGTCTCAGAACGCTCACCCAATGCCAAATATTCCTGAAATGTCTCAGGTTTGGGAGCCAATGGGAGACGCACTGCAGTTCGTACAGCAAGGGGACGATGTACAGGAAGTACTGGACGAAGCTGTTGCAAATATTGAAGCCAACATTTCAATGATGGGACAATAAGTCACCCAATATAGTGTGAAATCAAACTAATTTGAACAGGGGAGATTGAGCAGATGTGATGACTCAATCTCCTTGTTCGTATTAGTTCTTTAAAGTAATGAATGCATAGAGAGCGATGCTTTAAAGGCAGCAAAGTCCTTTTTAAATATTGGGCTGATAGAAGGAGAGAGATTATGCCTACTGACAGAAAAAATCAAAAAAACAAGCGTCCCGTAAATGCGGATCTGGACCATAGCCCTAAAAAAGCTATGCTGCTGTCCGTTATTCCAGGAATGGGTCAGATTTATAATAAACGACGATTAAAAGGTGCACTGATATTCATCCTGTTTGCAGCTTTTACTGTAATGATGTTTGACTTTATTGCTTCCGGATTACAGGGGCTGATTACCCTGGGAACTGAACCACGAGTGGACGATTCACGTGTGTTCCTGATTGAAGGGATTTTAGCTATCATATTCACTGTGTTCTACGGTGTGTTTTATACGTTCAACCTTCAGGATGCAAAAAAAGAAGCGCAGAAAATCAGAGACGGATGGCGTCCAGGAGGCGTTATGGAGAACTTCAGGAATTCATGGGATGCCGGTTTTCCTTATGTTCTGATCGGCCCAGGATTCATTCTGCTGGTCTTCGTGGTCATCCTGCCGCTGCTCTTCATGGCTTTCCTGGCTTTTACAAACTACAATTTGTATAATGCCCCGCCTAGAAACATTCTGCAGTGGGTCGGCTTCGAAAACTTTGTCAGACTGGTGACCATCGCGGAATGGCGCACCACTTTCTTCAGTGTTCTGTCATGGACACTGACTTGGACATTCGTAGCAACGACCTTGTCTATCGGACTGGCTATGTTCCTGGCCATCCTGACAAATGACAAGCGACTGAAAGGCACACGTATCATCCGGACGATCCTGATCTTACCGTGGGCTGTTCCAGGATTCGTGACGATCATTATTTTCTCAGCATTATTCAATGACAATTTTGGAGCAATAAACACAGATATCATTCAGCCACTGTTCAATACGACTATCCCGTGGATGTCTAACGTCATGTGGAGCCGGATCGCGATCATCATGATCCAGGTATGGCTTGGCTTCCCGTATGTTTACGCGCTGTTTTCCGGTGTGCTTAAAGGAATTTCGGATGACTGGTATGAAGCAGCGGATATGGACGGAGCAACACGCTGGCAGAAATTCAAGGAAATCACTTTCCCGCATTTGATGTTTGCCACAGGGCCGATCCTGCTGACGCAGTACACATTCAACTTCAACAACTTCAACATTATCTATCTCTTCAATGAAGGGGGACCAGCTGTGCGCGGACAGAATGCCGGTGGTACCGATATCCTGATCTCATGGGTTTACGGGCTGACATTCACCAACTCTCAGTTCAGTATGGCTGCAGCAATTTCACTGATTCTCGGACTGATCGTGGCGACCTTCGCTTTCTTCCAGTTCCGTCGTTCACGATCATTTAAAGAGGAGGGGAACTATTAATGAGTAAAATCTTCGAACGCATGCAGAAGAGACAGTTCACGCGCAAGCAGAAAAGCAAGCTTGAAGTCGCGATGATTTATCTGATTCTGGCCGTCATGTTCCTGATCATTTTCTATCCGCTGTTCTGGGCCTTTGCCATTTCAATGAACACGGCATCTAACTTATTTACAGCGTCCCTTTCTCCGGAAAACTGGTCTCTGGATAATTACGTCTGGCTTTTTACCAATCCAAGAAGTGACTACCTGCAGTGGTATCGGAACACCTTGTTCGTTTCCACAATCGTAACGGTAGTAACGACGCTGCTGGTCAGCTTTACAGCCTATGCATTTTCGCGTTACCGTTTCAGAGGACGCACGTACGGCTTATATGCCTTCCTTCTGCTTCAGATGTTTCCAGTTCTGATGGCAATGGTGGCTTTATTCATCCTGCTGAACACGATTGGCCTTATTGACAACCTATGGGGACTGATCCTGATTTATATCGGAGGAAACATTCCGATGAATGCCTTTTTAGTCAAAGGTTACCTGGATACCCTGCCTAAATCGCTGGATGAATCCGCTAAAATGGATGGTGCCGGACACTTCAGAATCTTTTTCCAGATTCTGCTGCCGCTGGCAAAACCTATTTTATCTGTGGTGGCCCTGTTCAACTTCATGGCCCCATTCATGGACTTTATCCTGCCTCGTATCGTGTTGAGAAGCCCTGAAAATTTCACATTGGCTCTGGGTCTGTACAACTTTGTCAACGCCCAGTTTTCCAATAACTTCAGCCGATTCGCTGCCGGAGCGGTACTGATCGCTATTCCGATCGCCACAGTTTACCTGCTGCTGCAGAAGTACCTTATTTCAGGTCTTGCCGCCGGTGCCACCAAAGGGTAATACAACTAAAGCTCTCCTTACGCCTTCCGTAGGGGGAGTTCTTTTTGCTCAAAATTGAAAGCGTTAACTAAAAAGAAGAGGAGTCTGAGTAAATGAACAGAAAATCATCTGCATTATTTTCAGCTTTACTGGTCTTTTTACTGCTATTTCAGTCGTTAGCCAATGTCTTTCCCGATTTCACCTCCGTGAGTGCCGAGACTGAGCGGATGCTTCGGGTACATCTTGAAACGGATGAAATTGATAATGATCTCTCGTTATGGATGTGGGGAGATGTGCTGACGAAATCTGAGGACGTGTCTTCCTGGCCGTCCGGTTCGTCTTTTTCAGAATCTGATCAGACTGACTTTGGTTACTATCAGGACATTGCAATACAGGCGGATGCTGAAGAAATCGGTCTGATTCCTGTATTCGGAGATGGAACAAGATATATTGAGGAAGACATTATCATTACATTGTTCCCGGAAGTTGAAGAAGTCTGGATCAGAGCTGATGGATCTGTCCATTATTATGTTCCAGTCGACTTTGAGACACCGGCTCTGCGTATTCACTACCTAAACGACGCCGTGAACTATGAGGATTACGGGGTATGGTTCTGGGGAGATGCACCGAATCAGCCTAGTGAGTGGCCTAATGACGCCATTCCATTTTCAAATAATCAGGTCGGCCCGCACGGAGCCTACATCGATCTTCCAGTCAATGAATCTGCCCAGTCAGTCGGCTTTTTAGTCGTTAATCTGTCAGATGGAGAAGACAAGCTGACGGAGGACTTACGGTTCGCCTCATTTGATACGATGAATCAGGTCTTTGTCACAGCTGATGACCCAACTCAAGCCTTTACTAATCCTTTTTACAGATCAGATGAAGAGGACGGACCGGAAGAATCTGAGGGAGAAGAGGACATCAGAGTGTCTGCTTCAGTCAGCCGGGCATTCAGCTACAACGAACACGGACTTCTTGATGTCACGATCGATAATCAGTCTGACCTTGAGGTATCACGCATTTCAGCGGATGTCTCATCGATCGGGGGACCGTCTGATCTAGTTATTTCTCCTGAACTGAACCGGGTGACCCTATCAGCTGATCACACAATCCAGCCGGGAACATACCCAATAACCGTCAACGTCTGGGATGAAAACAACGGACGTTATACTGCGCAAACTGACGTGACAATCAGTGAGCGGAACAAGGCAGAAGGTGAACGGGACTGGGATGAAGAAATCATCTACTTTATGCTTACCGACCGCTTTGCTGACGGGGATCCGATGAACAATGATCCGTACGGCATTGATTACAGTCAGGCAGAAAATCCTCGAGGCACTTATCAGGGAGGGGATTTCAAAGGGGTAACGGAGAACCTTGATTACCTGGAAAATTTGGGTGTGTCGACCATCTGGATCACACCAATCGTTGAAAATGTGGGTCACGATGTCGCATACCGCAGTGATGACGGCAGCTACTATGCCTACCATGGCTACTGGGCAAAGAATTTTGAAGAATTGAATCCGCACCTTGGGACGCTTGAAGAATTTCATGACCTGATTGACCAGGCAGCGGACAGAGGGATCGCTATTATGGTCGATGTGGTACTGAACCATGCCGGCTACGGTATGCATCCTAACGACGGGGTGGACGATCCACCAGCAGGCTATCCGACGGACGAAGACAGGGCACGCTTTGACGGCATGATTAGAGAACAAGGCGGTAGCACAGACTTGACCATGGAACTGGCGGGTCTACCGGACTTTCTAACAGAAGAAGCGGCCGTCAGAGAGCAGCTGGTAGCCTGGCAGGCAGACTGGATCGAGCGCTCCACAACAGCTGATGGAAATGCGATCGCGAGTTTCCGGGTCGACACAGTCAAGCACGTCGACGATACGACCTGGCAGCACTTTAAAAATGAACTCATTGAAAGAGATCCAGCATTCAAGCTGATCGGAGAATCTTGGGGAGCAAATTACCAGAACGATCATGGCTATTTAAATACAGGGATGATGGACAGTCTGCTAGATTTCAGTTTCAAAAGCTATGCAGCAGACTTCGTCAACGGACGCATAGAGCGGGCGAATACTCATTTAGTCAATAGAAATAATGTTTTAGCCAGTAATGCTACTCTTGGGCAGTTTTTAGGCAGTCATGATGAACCGGGCTTCCTATATTCGGTTGGTGGAGATGAAGGGAAACTTAAGCTGGCTGCCTCGCTTCAGATGACCTCGAAAGGACAGCCGGTCATTTACTACGGGGAAGAGCTTGGCCAGACAGGAGCCGACAATTGGCCCCAGTATGATAACCGCTATGACTTCGGCTGGGATTTGATTGAAGGTAATCATATCCTGACGCATTATCAGAAAGTCATCGGATTTAGAAATGAATTCAGCGAACTGCTTTCCAGAGGAACGAGGGAGACTTTCCTGACTTCAGAAGACGAGGACTGGATGATTGTCGAACGGGCTCTGGAAGATGAATCAGTGTTTCTTGCCTTCAATACATCCGAAGAGGAGCAGCTGATTTCTGTGGGAGTGGATAGCAGCGACGTCATCGTGATGGATCATTATTCAGACAGCCAGTACTCTGCTGAAGAGACGGGGGATAGCCAGATCATCACATTTACATTGCCAGCCATGGCAGACGGCGGAACAGCACTTCTTACAGTGGACAACGGGTCACTGATTGCGGAAGAAATCGAAACACCGGATGATTCAGAAGAACCGGTAGAAGAAACCGAGGTGGAAGAAGGATTTTTCGCATCCATTTTGCGTCGCTTCCGTCAGATGATCCTGAGACTCTTGGGCTCTGAATCTGGAACTATGTAAAAGAGCCTTCGGAAAACAGAGGGGCATGGCCGAATGGGGCAACCTCATTTACAGAGGCTGTTCAAACCGACTACGGCTGGTATATGGATATTGAGCTGGCAGAGAATCCACAGTCGATCGGCTTCCTTATCAATTCTGACTCGGGAAACAATTTGTCAGATGAGTTAGTAGTGCGGTTTCTGACTTCTGAGATGAATCAGGTATGGCTTGATCATGAGTATGCCGTGACACCGTATGAGCCTTTACTCGAAGAGGATATGATTCGGATCAACTACAAACGAGACAACAATGACTATGATGAATGGGGCCTCTGGAGCTGGGACGATGTGGCAGAACCAACAGAAAACTGGCCAGCAGGCGCTCAGGACAGCGATGGCGTCGGGCCTAACGGAACCTATTTTAATCTTGCGCTGGCAGAAGATGCCTATCAGATTGGTTTTCTGTTCCTGAATAAAGCGGATGAATCCCAGACCCGGGATTACACGTTCTCGAACTTATCCGCTCACAGTCAACTATTTCTGCGTGAAGGAGACGATGCTATTTATACCAATCCGTACTATATCAGTGAAGCCGGAATGATCCGAGCCGAACTGATTTCTGAAACTGAAATCGAAGTGTTTTTCAATTCGACAGAAGGACTGGAGGAGGCTGATCTGCTTGAATCAATTCAGCTGACCGATGCAGAAGGACGAGGCGTGCTATTTAATGCGGCTGTCGATCATGATCGACGAGTCGTTACACTGACCGGTGACTTCTCAGTGGAGCGTGCTCCTTATAACGTGACTTTTGACGAAACAGAAGCAGAAGCGCGAATGGGCTGGCGCCTGAAGGATGCGCTTTATGCCTATGACGGAGAACTTGGTTTGACTTTTAACGAAGACGGGACCGCTGATCTGAAAGTCTGGTCGCCAAGTGCCGACGCAGTGACGGTCGTTTTATATGATAAAGATGATCAGACTGTTGTTGTCAGAGATGATATCGAAATGACTGCCGAGGAGTCAGGCGTGTGGCGTGTTGTTCTTGATGAAGACAAGACCGGACTGGACGATGTGACGGGGTACTTCTACCATTTTGCGATTGAAAGAAATGGTGAAACCGTCCTGGCGCTGGATCCTTATGCCCGCTCAATGGCCACATGCAACAGCAGTGATCCGGATAATTATATCGGCAAAGCTGCCATCGTGAATCCGAGTGAGATCGGTCCGGAACTGGATTATGCTCAGATCGACGGCTATGATAAGCGCGAAGATGCGATCATTTATGAAATTCATGTCAGAGACTTCACATCCGATCCGTCAATTGAAGATGAACTGACCAGTCAGTTTGGAACCTTCAGTGCTTTCATAGAAAAACTCGATTATATCGAAAGTTTAGGTGTGACCCACGTTCAGCTGCTTCCGGTCATGAGCTATTTCTTTGCAAATGAATTTGAAAATGCCGAACGGCTGATGGACTATGGATCGACTCAGACCAACTATAACTGGGGTTACGATCCTCAGAGTTACTTCTCTTTGACGGGGATGTATTCAGAAAATCCAGAAGACCCGGCCAAACGTATTGAAGAATTCAAAAATCTGATCGATGCGATCCATTCCCGAGGTATGGGTGTCATTCTTGATGTGGTCTATAATCACACTGCACAGGAGCACATTTTTGAAGATCTGGAACCGAACTATTACCATTTCATGGATGCGGACGGGAAGTCACGAACGAGTTTCGGAGGCGGCCGACTGGGCACCACTCATAAGATGGCCCGCCGTATTCTGGTCGATTCGATCACATACTGGGTGGAAGAATATAAAGTCGACGGTTTCCGCTTCGATATGATGGGCGATCACGATGCCGAAAGCATTCAGATGGCCTTTGACGAAGCACAGAAACTGAACCCGAATATCCTGATGATCGGTGAGGGCTGGCGGACCTTTGTCGGTGACGAAGGCTATGAAGATGTCATGCCGGCTGACCAGGACTGGATGCAGCACACACAAGCCGTCGGATCGTTTTCAGATGACTTCAGAAATGAACTGAAATCCGGATTCGGCAGTGAGGGAGAACCGCGCTTCATTACCGGAGGCGCACGGTCCATCCAGCGGATTTTTGACAATCTGACAGCCAATCCGCACAACTTTACGGCGACGGATCCGGGCGATGTGGTCCCTTATATTGCGGCGCATGACAATCTGACGCTTCATGATGTCATTGCTCAAAGCATTCAGAAAGATCCGGAATACCACCAAGAAGAGATCCATCAGCGTATTCGTCTGGGCAATCTGATGGTACTGACTTCTCAGGGTACACCTTTTGTTCATGCTGGTCAGGAATACGGACGGACCAAGCAGTTCCGTGATCCCGACTTTATCGAACCTGTAGCAAACGATCAAGTTCCTTACAAATCGACATTTATGACAGATGAAGACGGGAATCCCTTCCTTTACCCGTATTTCATTCATGACTCATATGATTCAACAGATGCGGTCAACCGTTTTGAATGAGATAAAGTGACAGATGATGAAGCTTATCCGATCAATACGCAGACCCAGGCGTATACTTCTGGTCTGATTGCATTGCGTCGAAGTACGGATGCCTTCAGTAAAGGAACGATGGAAGAGATCGCGGACATGGTGTCGCTAGTGAACGCACCGGAAATCGAGGAGGAAGACCTGGTTATCGCCTACCGTGCAGAAGATTCCAATGGCGATCGTTACTACGTCTTTGTGAATGCCGATGATTCCGAACGAACGCTGACACTTGATTCTGATTTGACTGAAGGGCACGTCCTGGTCGATAGTCAGCAGGCCGGTACACGAGCGATTGCCAGTCCAGAAGGTATTACTGTCGAACAGGCTGGTGTCACTCTAGCTCCTCTGACGGCATCCGTAGTTTTACTGACAGATGAAAATAATGATCCGGTTGAAGAGAATGACGAAGATGATGAAGAAGCAACTGACCCAGGCAACGGGGAACAGCCCGATGGAGAATCTGGACCAGGAACAGATCAGGAATCCGATGGCGACGATCCTGCCTCAGGTGGCGAAGAAATAGCTGATTCAGAAAGAGATGCCGAGGGTGATGGTCAATCGGCAGACCGTACTGATTCGTCTGAGGAGACTGGTGCTGGTCAGGATAGTGGAGAATCCGCAGCTGATAGCGATCAAGGTCATTCAGATGGTCCATTAGATGACCCAAATGGTGAGGAGACTACCGAATCAGAAGGCGATTCTTCTAAATCCCAAACTGATGATCAGAACGGAGAAAGACTTCCTTCTACGGCAACAATGATCTGGACAGTCGGAGCAGTCGGCCTAGTGAGCCTTTTGACAGGGGTCGCGGTCAGACAGATCAAAAAGAAAAATAAGACATAAGAAAGAAAGCTGGGGTATGCCCCAGCTCTATAGACATTGAATGAAAAGCAGTGAGCAGCCTAGGATTTAAGAAGGTGCTTACTGCTTTTTCTTATGTCTGCTGCTTGGGGGATTCTGTCGAGCTCAGCGGGATCGACTCGAGATATGATTTCTTCTGAGTGGGTTCTAAGATGGATCTTGCGATCAACTCAAGCAGGAACGAACCACCGAGCTGGTTCCGAGTTGCTGCCCACATCAAACTCGTATCTAAAAGTCTCTCGAACTGGTCCCAATACATGTTCCAGCATCGATGTGCCCCGCCATAAAGCGACGTCTCACTAATCCATTTTTCATATATCCATTCTGATACCGATAACAGGCAGAAAAGTATTGAAAGCCGTTTATTCAGAAGATAATATTAGTCTGTTGTCATAATTGACAGGGTATAGAGTATCTCAGGAATATGGAGTGACGAATATAAATGAAAAAGCAATGGTGGAAGAAAGCGGTCGCGTATCAGATTTATCCGCGCAGTTTTTATGATTCAAATGGAGACGGTATTGGAGATTTAAGAGGCATTATTGAAAAGATTGATTACATCAAGGATCTGGGGATCGATGTGATCTGGGTCAGCCCGATTTACGAGTCGCCTAATGATGATAACGGATACGATATCAGTGATTATCACGGGATTATGAAAGAATTTGGAACGATGGCTGATTTTGACGAACTGCTTGAAGAAGTGCATAAGCGTGGCATGAAAATCATTATGGATCTGGTCATCAACCATACCTCTGATGAGCACGAGTGGTTTATCGAATCCCGATCATCTAAAGATAACCCGTACCGTGATTTTTACATCTGGCATCCGGCAAAACCGGATGGCTCCGAAATTAATAACTGGGAGTCGATCTTCGGTGGGTCGGTCTGGGAATATGATGAAAAAACAGGCGAGTACTATATGCACGTATTTTCAAAAAAGCAGCCTGACTTGAACTGGGAAAATCCAAAGGTCAGAGAACGCTTATACGAAATGGTCAACTGGTGGCTGGACAAGGGAATCGATGGGTTCAGAGTAGATGCCATTTCACATATCAAGAAAAAGAACGGCTATCCGAATATGCCTAACACGCTGAACCAGGATTACGTGCCTTCCTTTGACGGACACATGAATCAGCCGGGCATCGATCTGTTTCTATCGGAGTTTGCGGAGCGTACAATCAGCAACTATGATGTCATGACTGTCGGGGAAGCGAATGGAGTAAGGATTCAGGATGCAGACCGCTGGGTAGGCGAAGAGAATGGCTACTTCAACATGATTTTCCAGTTCGAGCACCTTGGTTTATGGGGAGCGAATGGCGACGGACTTGACTTGAAGGAATTGAAAGAGGTCATGACCCGCTGGCAGAAAGGCCTAGACGGTCGTGGATGGAACGCGTTATTTATTGAAAACCATGACCTGGCGAGAAGCGTATCAACCTGGGGCAATGATGCAGATCTGCGAAAAACCTCTGCGAAAGCCTTGGCGACATTCTATTTCTTCATGCAAGGCACTCCATTCATCTATCAGGGTCAGGAAATCGGTATGACGAATGTACAGTTCGACTCGATCGAGGATTACGATGATGTCGGCATGATCAACATGTATAACATTGAAACGAAAAATGGCTCGACGCACGAAGAAATCATGGCGTACATCTGGAAAAACGGACGGGACAATTCTCGCACACCGATGCAGTGGTCAAATGCGCCTCAAGCCGGGTTCACAACAGGACAACCATGGCTCGGCGTCAATCCGAATTATCCGGATATCAACGTGGAACAGGCTCTGAATGATCCGGATTCGATCTATCATTTCTACAAGAAGATGATTCTGATGAGACAAACCACTCCTGCTCTGATCTACGGGCATTATGAACTTATTGCTGAGGAGCATGACAAGGTCTATGCCTACCTTCGCGCATACGAAGGGGTGGAATATGTTGTGATTGTCAATCTGTTCAATGAGACGACTGACTTGGACCTGAGTGAAGAACTGGAGCTTGGAGACTTGAAATTAAGCAACTATACCGTTACAGATGCTCAGAATGCAGTCATGACGCTGCGTCCATATGAATCACGTGTGTATAAAGTAACCAAACAGAAAATTTGGCACGATCCGAACTATTACGTTCTTTAAGCAAAGGAGAAGCGGATGGAAAAATTAGCGATTGGCATCGACTTAGGTGGAACGACGATTAAATTTGCCTTTCTGACACGGAAAGGGGAAACGGTCACTCAGTGGGCCGTTCCCACTCCTGTCCATAACAAGGGGCGCAGTATCGTTCCTACAATCATACAGTCGATTCAGGAAAAAATGAGCGAACAGTCACTTACGGCTGAAGATATTTCAGCAATCGGAATGGGATCACCTGGATCTGTGAACAGGTCTGAAGGGACAGTGACTGGTGCCTATAATTTGAACTGGACTGAAACGGTCCATGTCCGTGAAGAAATCGAAGGTGCCCTAGGAATTCCATTTGAGTTGGACAATGATGCAAACGTTGCCGCTCTGGGAGAGCAGTGGCTGGGAGCCGGACAAAATGAGCCACATGTGGTCTTTCTGACATTAGGAACTGGTGTCGGGGGCGGAGTGATCGTCAACGGGGAGCTGGTTCATGGAGCACATGATACTGCTGGAGAAATTGGTCATGTCAAAGTCGATGCAGACGGTTTTCACTGTACGTGCGGTCAGGTAGGCTGTCTGGAAACAGTAGCCAGTGCGACTGGTATCGTCAATGTTGCCAGAAAAGAAGCTGAGCAGTTTATCGGGGAGTCACAGTTGGCTCAGAAAATATGGAACAGTCAGCCAATCACAGCGAAAATAGTCTTCGATCAGGCTAGATTAAATGATCCATTAGCAGATGATGTTCTGAATAAGGTGGGCAGCTATCTGGGAAAGACTTGTGCTAATATTGCCAATATCCTGAACCCGTCAACGATTGTTCTTGGGGGCGGGGTGTCCAGAGCCGGGCAGCTGCTGCTCGATTACGTGACGCCGCACTTTGAACGCCATGCATTTCCGACGATTGCCACACGCACAGCGATCAGAACGGCATCACTTGAAAACGAAGCAGGCGTACTTGGCGCCGCATCTCTAGCGTTTGCTCTAAAAGATAGAGTGGAAGCCGTTGGACAAAATGAAAACGTCAACTTGTAGAATAGGAGAATAAATGATGAAAAAGTTAATGAACTTTGAGTTCTGGCAGAAATTCGGAAAAGCCCTGATGGGAGTCATTGCCGTTATGCCGGCAGCCGGTCTGATGATCAGTATCGGTGGATCGATTCCGCTGATCAACCCTGACCTGACAGCCCTGGTTGCTTTTGGAAGCGTAATCGAGAATATTGGGTGGGCGATTATTGGAAACCTGCATATCCTCTTTGCTCTGGCTATTGGTGGAAGCTGGGCCAAAGATAAAGCTGGTGGAGCCTTTGCTGCCGGAATCAGTTTTATTCTGATCAATCGGATCACCGGAGCAATTTTCGGCGTCACTGGAGACATGCTTGCAGATGAATCAGCGATCACGCAGACACTATTCGGGACAGAGATTCCGGTCGATGGGTACTTTACATCAGTTCTGGAAGCGCCGGCACTAAATATGGGCGTGTTCGTCGGAATCATTGCCGGATTCATGGGTGCGATGGCATTCATTGAACTACCCCCACTTACTCGCTAACTCTCCTTGAAGTGGGGGATTCCTGAGAACACCAACCTATCGGT
>NZ_BAAADA010000031.1:0-2511 GCF_039522005.1 Alkalibacterium indicireducens | reverse complement strand
TCTCTTTCTTTCTGTCAGATTTGTATACGTTTCCTTATTTTACCTTTGCTGGAGACATTTGACAAGAAAAAAAGGCAATGTGATCCAGCAGTGTATTCACGTCTGCTGGATCACATTGCCTTTTTTCGCCTCTTTTTTATCGGTATAGAATGCTTTTCTACATCTATAGAAGAAGTCAGCACTGTATTGCCGACATAGAAAATGATTGCCAACACGAAGCCGATAACGACCACCATTAATAGGGCATACCAGAGAGTGACCTTTGCTTTTATCGATAATTTAGTCATGTTCTTCCCTCATCACATACCCCATGCTCCTGACTGTATGAATCAGCTTGGGAGAAGAGTCTTTATCAATTTTAACCCTTAGATAACGAATGTAGACATCTACGATATTCGATCCACCAACATAATCATAATTCCAAATATGCTGCTCAATCTTATCACGGGAAAGAACAATGCCTTGGTTGCGCATCATGTACTCCAGAATAGAATATTCTTTGCTCGACAGGATAATATCCTTCTCACCTCTTCGAACGGTCTTTTTATCTGTATCCAAAATCAAATCAGCTAGCGTAATCGTATTGCTGGTATGACCCGTTTTTCTTCTTAAAAGGACACGAATTCGAGCCAGCAATTCATCAAAGGCAAAAGGTTTGATTAAGTAATCATCCGCTCCAGAATCTAACCCGGCAACGCG
This sequence comes from Alkalibacterium indicireducens, assembly GCF_039522005.1. NCBI lineage: Bacteria > Bacillati > Bacillota > Bacilli > Lactobacillales > Carnobacteriaceae > Alkalibacterium > Alkalibacterium indicireducens. The sequence goes on along the minus strand of NZ_BAAADA010000031.1, from coordinate 1,812 downwards.
GTCTTCCGTAGTGTCTTTCGCTGTCAGCATAATAACAGGCGTGTCTTTCTTTTGTGCCCGAATTCGCTTCATTAATTCGATGCCGTCTATCTTAGGCAGCATGATATCCAAGATAATGGCATCATAGTCGTTGAATTCGATATAATCCCATGCTTCTTCTCCATCAAAACACTGATCCACACCGTAATGTTCTTTTTTCAATCGTTTGGCGATAATCTCATTCAACTCAGGTTCATCTTCAACTAATAGTAAGCGCATCTGTTCTCCCTCCATAATCAGTTTTATATATTCATTATACTATCACACGTTGATTAAACCAGGATTAAAAGAGAGAGACTCTTGTTGCTACGAACAGAAATCTACACTGATTACAACGAACATTATCTTGTCTCGATGGGGAGAGCTATTTCAGAATTCTGAAATAGCCGCCGCCATTCTTGATCGCTTGGTTCATCATGTCAAAGTCTTTAAGATTACAGGAAAATCTTATCGTATGAAGGGGAAAATATAAAGGACTTCAAGAATAGACTGTCAAAAACCTACATTTTTATTCTGTCATAATTCTACAATTTTATTCTGTCATAATTCTACAATTTTATATTGCCCTTGACAGCGGGCTTCCTAATCTACCAATCATGGTCTTCCAAAAATAACAAAGTCCCGCCAGGCTAATAATGCTTGACGGGTTTTCTCTATTATCTACTTAATTTGATCAGATCCTCTAAAGGCTCATACCCTTTATCGTTAAAGACGTACTTCTGCACTTCTCCATTGATAGTGGCAGTGATCAGCCCCATCACTTGGCCTGGGTTTTTCTTAAATGTCATGGGCAACTCACCAAAAAACTCTGTCCCAAAGGATGATTCAATGAAGTCCAGTTCATTAAGATGGATTGTCCTGATGAAGTTCAAGATGTTAAACTTGATCTGTTCTTCGAGACTCAAGTCGCCAGTTTTCAACATTTTCTTTACTTCTATTTCTGAATACTTCAATTGGCTATCCCCTTTCATTTCACTTTCTATACTTATCCTCAATCACTTTGTAATTCTCGTGATTAATCTTGCCCCACTCGGTCTTCTTGTAATCAATCCCCTTAAGTCTGTCATTAATCCAATCAGGATCGTACTCCTTGAAATTCCAATCCTCAACCCAAGCCTTCATGTCACCGTGCTCTGGATGCTTTGGATTGCGGTAAGCTTGCAAAAACTCATAAAACCCATGGATCCCACCCACATCTTCTGGCGGTGCTGTCTCATCTCCATCAAGTAGAGTTGGGTAACCAAAGTAATAATCATGGGCGATCTCTTCAAGTTTAATAGTGAACCACCAATCATCACCAAAGTCATAGTTGTATCGGATCTCCTTATACTTCTCAATATAATCGTCTATCTTCAGTCCAGTAGGCTTGCGGACCTCAACCATTAACCGTTCCTGGTGGTTCTGCTCAAACTGAAGCATATTGGCGGGCATTGATTTCAGCCGATCTTCATAATACTGTTTATTCTTTATGTAGTGCTGATGCTCCATATACGCTTCCTCATTATCAGTGACGATTCTATTCTCTTTAGGAAGATCAAACTCATAGAGATGATAACCGCCTCCTGGATAACCACTCTGGAAATTGGTCACGTTCTGAATGACATCATGAAGTCTTTTATATGTAGCACCGGCAGGCATGATGACTCTTCTCCAAATTAATGGATTTGATTCTTCAAGTTCAATTCTTATAATATATGATTTCACCTGAATTATTCATACCTCTAAATGTGGATAACTATTTCTATTAAACTCACTGCTTTTTTAGACATTTTT
>NZ_BAAADA010000030.1:0-1078 GCF_039522005.1 Alkalibacterium indicireducens | reverse complement strand
CGACAGAAATCATCATACGAGCAACGAGAAATTTGGGAAACATAATTTTTCATAGATTATTGGGAGTTACCATCAATATACTAAAAAATTGAATAAAAAACCAGAGAAGTACTACACTGTACCTATTCTCCCTCATTGGAGATTCTCCGTCAATAGTTCTGTGATCTTTGTGAAACTATTATCGATCTGCAGATCCTGATAGAATTTTCCTTCTTCAAACACTAATATAATTCAGGTTTGTTTCTGGAAAAATAAAAAAGCCCATGAGACGGTCATAGGCCAAAAAGCGTTCTGTTTTGCCTCGAAACAGAGCCCTAGTAGTAATAGTAAACTCTAATTAACGACCTGACTTAAACCTGAAAGGTTCTCACAGTGGCGGGACCGTACCGGATTTACACCGGTTTCCTTAATTAGAGCGTTTTTTGAATTCATATTCTATCGCAAACATAATAGCAAGAAAGCGCTTCAAAGGCAACATATATTTAATTTTTTTATATATTCTTAATCAGGAATCTTTCAGCTCGTCATCCTGTAAGTATTTCACAATTTCTTCAACTCCTTCGTTTGTATACGCTGACACCTTAAATATATTCTCTGCCCCAGCTATTTCCAATCTCTTCTCTGCTTCTTCCAACACTTTGCTGGATGTTGCTAAATCGATCTTAGTCAGTATACCAATAACAGGTTTTGAAAAATAAGAATTAAACATGGGCGGAAAGGTTTGTTCCCTTTCAGAAACACTGGATATAAAAGCAATTATATCTGCTTCAACAGAAGTCACTTGCAAGGCGTTATAATATCGTCGGTGATGCAAAAATTCCCCAGGGGTATCAATCATCCCAGGATCAAATTGTATAGCTTGAGTCTTGCTGTAGGATAATACCTCACCTTTGATCCTTTGACATAGCGTTGTTTTCCCCGATTCTATAGGGCCTATCATCATGATTTTTTTCATTACAATCCTCTTTTCTAGAAATATTGATGAATTTTTAAATAAATCAGCTATTACCTGAATTATTCATACCTCTAAATGTGGATAACTATTTCTATTAAACTCACTGCTTTTTTAGACATTTTT
>NZ_BAAADA010000029.1:0-8644 GCF_039522005.1 Alkalibacterium indicireducens | reverse complement strand
GTCCGAAGCCGATTCATCCCCCACTTTACACTTCGTAAGAAGTGGGGGTCTTCTCGGCTATTTTAGATAAAACGGAAATGACCGCTATGGCAATTGCATAAGGCAGCTGCGTGTTGACGTGGTCGAGCAGATTCGACCCTGCTCCCCTTGACGATAGAATGGTCGTATCTGAAATCGGTGAAGCGTGGTCCCCAAAGATTGCACCGGTCAGTACGGCTCCAGCTGACATAACGATGAAGTCGGCATTTCCAGGATCCATAGCAGTTGCCAGAGGAATAGCCAGCGGCATCAGGATACCCATTGTACCGTATGACGTCCCTGTCGCAAATGAAATGACAGCTCCCAGAAGGAAGATGACTGTCGGCAGCAGGAATGCTGGAAGTGTATCACTTAACAGCGACACAAGGTAGTCTGCAGTTCCGAGTTCACCCATCACGCCTGAAAGAGACCAAGCCAGTAATAATATGACACCAGTGATCATAAGGGTCTTCATTCCGGATACCCATATATCGATTCCTTTGCCAAAACTGAAATGACCTTTAATGACACCCATTACAAGGGCAATAATGCTGGCGATCAGTGCAGCCTGGAACAGGACGACAGATGCATCAGATGTACCAAATGTTTCTCTTAATGCAACAAATGAGAAAGGAGCATTCTGAACAGTCTGAATAAGTGCAGTGTTGTCTGAAGCTAGAATAGCCTGACGCCCGTCTGTGTAGAAACCGATAAAACTGAATAAAATCAGTGCACCGATTGGAACAAGCGCACTCCAGATCGATGGAGTACCTTTGGCTACAACTTCCAGTTCTTCTTCCTCACTCTCAAGCGTTGCTCCTTGAGCGATCAGTTGATGTGTATCTCGTGCACGTTCCTGAGCTTTTTTCATTGGACCGAACTCACGTAGAGTCATTGAGGTCAGAGCAACGAAAAAGAGCATCAGAATATTGTAGAAGCGGTATGGAATCGTCTGAAGGAAGACGCCATACGCATTTACTTCCTGACCGATCGACAGATACGCATCATTGATCAGTCCGACTTCATAGCCGATCCAGGTAGAAATAAGAGCGATCCCGGCAATTGGTGCGGCTGTTGCATCAATCAAGAATGCCAGACGTTCGCGGGAAATCTTCATTTTATCTGAAACAGGACGCATGATCGGTCCGACTATAAGCGCATTGGCGTAATCATCAAAGAAGATCAGTAGGCCCAGAGTCCATGTGATCAGCTGAGTACTGATCGGTCCTTTAGCCTTTTTAGCCAGAGCTTCGGCGATAGCTCGAGCGCCACCAGAACTGGTGATCAGAGCAATCAGCCCCCCAATAACCAGAACCTGCAGAATGATTCCCGCATTCCAGGGATCAGCCAATGAGTTCAGGATGTAATCAATGATATCCGTAAATCCGAAAATGATACCGGTCAAGATATTTGCTCCACCTGCATACTGAGCAATGATCGTTCCGGAAAACACACCCAGAAACAGTGACAGGACCACATTTTTTGTAAGGAAAGCCAAAGCGATAGCAACAAGAGGCGGAATCAGTGTGACTGCTCCAAGTTTTGAAGCCATGCTCCCTCCTGTTTCAGCTGCAGATACGGTGCTGGGGGTAAAACTGACCAGTCCGATTAATATAAACCATTGTAATTTTCTTTTCATGATATATCTCCATTTCTATTATTTATAAATAGAAAAAAGCACCCAGGAACACGCCCCTGAATGCTTGAAAAAACATTGACTAGGATAGTGCTCCACGTAAACGTGACAGTCATACGCCTGTTAAACGTATGCCCAGGAGAACCGGTTAACCACCTGATTCCCTTCGGCAAAGAACCCTTTCGTGACTGGTCAGCGGGTGTCCCCTCTCAGTCCTTACTCTTTTTCTTCGCGCCTCTATCTTTTCTATTTATACAACGCTTATTAGTCTACACGTTTCCAGCATGTTTTTCAACCGGATTTTTATTAATTCTGATGAGTCATGTCTCAGAAAACGTTTTATCATTGGTAAGACAGACCGGCAGCGGTCTGTCCACATTATTGAACACAAGATTAATCTTGCTTGATTTTCATTCTGGAGAACAGTCAGGTTGTTTTTAGACTGATTTCTGATCACTCGTCATCCATTCCTTCAGCATGTCGATCAGCTCGTCACTGCTTCTGACAATTTGCCCCCTTTGCTTGACCAGACCGACTGTGTAGAGATTGATATATGAAAATGGAGACTCGGCTATTTCATCCAGTGCCTCAATTTTCTCTTTATTGTTTCCTGCTCCTTGTCGAATATCAGTGTAAATCCCAATGATTGGTTTTTCCAGTGCATAGAAGTATCCGATCTCTGACGCGACTCCGGCATCGACTGTGACGCCGTCGAGTACAGCAACTAAGATGTCGGCTTTTTTCAAGTACGCATTGTCTCCATCGGCGATCTGGATGCTGCTGGCATAATTGCTCTTGTCATTGATCGCCGCGTTCTCCTGAGGCAGATAGACGTCAATATTCTCCTCAAATGCTTCTCTGATTTTATTGACGACGTATGTATTGTAGTGCTGCTCCATTTCAGTGAACAGTGGCGAGGCGAAATATAGGTGTTTGGTCATTTGACTAGTCCTTTCCTTTTTCGGCTGAATTTGTTTTAAGAAATGTGTTAAGACCTTGTACTGTGAAACAGGTCGGGTCCTCCAGCCTTTTTATAATTCCGTTTCACTCTAGTTTAACACAATTTTCCGACGTGAACTGCCTTATTCCTGTGCTTGAATCGAGTTCAGTAAGGAGATGAGCGGCTGAACTAAACCGTACTGGAATCGAGTCGAGTTCAGATAGGGATAACTCGTGTAAACTTTATTTTCATAGCCTATCAGTGGAGTTCAATCGATAAACCTATTCTGAACTAGAGCGTGTTTTCGGATTCTCAACATATAGAAAAGACCCGTCTTCATTAATGGAGAAACGGGTCTCTAGTCTATTTATCCTGCTAATACGACTTGCTCATTGCTCCATCGACAAGGATGGTCTGTCCTGAGACATAGGTGTTGACGCCAGAAACCAGGAAAGCTGCCATCTTGGCAAATTCTTCGGGTTTACCGTATCGGCCCGCTGGAATCTGGTTTTCAATCGACTGGTGAACGTCTTCTAGTGATCTCCCTTCGCGTTCTGCACGCTTGCTGTCCAGTTCGGTGAGACGATCTGTTTCAATGCGTCCCGCTCCAATGGTGTTGACCATGATGCCATCTCTGGCCAGCTCCTGAGATAAACTTTTAGACAAGCCCTGGACCCCCATTCTGAATACGTTAGACAGAAGCAGTCCGTCTATCGGCTGTTTCACTGAAGAAGAAGTATTATTCAGAATGTGTCCTCTGGTTTCTCTCAGATCCGGCAGAACTTCTCGAATCGTTCTGATGTAACTGTTCAAAGTCAGGTTAAAAGCCTTGTTCCATTCCGCATCATCCAGATCATTGAATGAACCTGCTGATGGGCCACCGGTATTGTTGACCAGGATATTGATTTTCCCGAATGTTTTTCGTGTCACTTCGACCAGATCCTTAATTGATGTGAGATCAGTCAGATCTGATAACATATAATCCACCTGACCTGTGGCTACCCGGTCGATTTCTTTTTTGGCTTCAATCAATTTATCCTTACTTCGACTCGTCAGCATGACATTGGCCCCTTCTTTGGCCAATTCCATTGCGACAGCTTTTCCAAGTCCCGTGCTTGACGCCAGGACTAATGCATTTTTCCCATTCAACTTTAAATCCATAAATATCCTCCCTGCAGAAAACAGGTTCTCTACCTTTCGAGTAAACAACCTGCTTTCAGTTTAATGTTCAGTTATCTTGAATGCTAATCGAGTTTGTCCGTCCTGTCAACTAATTGACCTTTATCAGACCGTTCAGTCTCTCTGATAAGTGACCACAGGTTTACGTGCGGCCGTTACTTCATCCAGACGTTTGACAGCTTTCGTGAACGGTGCTCCCGTCACAGTTTCCGGATTGTTTTCTGCATCTTCTGCTATTTCGATCATAGCATCAGCAAAAGCATCCAGCTGTTCTTTCGCCTCCGTTTCAGTTGGTTCGATCATCAGACATTCTTCAACAATCAGCGGGAAGTAGACAGTTGGTGCGTAGAAGCCGTAGTCCAGCAGACGTTTGGCAATATCAAGCGTACGTACCCCCAGTTTTTTCTGACGGACGCCGCTTAAGACGAACTCATGCTTACAGTGTGAACTGTATGGTGTGTCGTAATATGGTTCCAGACGGGCTTTCAGATAGTTCGCGTGCAGAACAGCATCCTCCGATACCTGCTGCAGGCCTTCTGCTCCCATGGAACGGATATACGAATACGCACGGACATTGACGCCGAAGTTACCGAAGTAGCCCTTCACTCGACCGATCGATTGTGGATGATCCGTTGTTACTTGATACCTGTCTCCTTCTTTTTCGATACGTGGAGACGGCATGAAGGCTTTCAGGTAGTCTTTCACGCCGATCGGTCCGGAACCAGGTCCGCCCCCACCGTGCGGGGTACTGAATGATTTATGCAGATTCAAGTGGACGACATCGAAGCCCATTTCACCCGGTGTTGATTTACCTAAAATAGCATTTGCATTTGCTCCGTCATAATAGAGCAGTCCGCCCGCTTCATGAACGATTTCAGCAATTTCAACGATGTCCACTTCAAACAGACCTAGCGTATTCGGATTCGTCAGCATCAGTCCGGCAGTATCCGGTCCGACCGCAGCTTTCAGTGCATCGATTCCGACACGTCCCTGCTCGTTTGATTTGATTTCCACGACGTCATAGCCGGCAACGACTGCACTCGCCGGATTTGTTCCGTGAGCTGAATCGGGAACCAGGATCTTACGGCGCTGTTCGCCTTCCCCATTTGCTTCATGATACGCTTTAAAAATGAGTAGGCCTGCCCACTCACCTTGAGCACCCGCAGCCGGCTGTAAGGAAATAGCATCCATCCCGGTGACTTCCTTGAGGTTCTCTTCCAGGCGATACATCAGTTCCAATGCCCCTTGAGCCGTTTGGGCTGGCTGGAACGGATGGATTTGAGCAAATCCGCTGTACCGTGCAATGTCTTCATTGACTTTCGGGTTGTACTTCATCGTACACGAGCCAAGCGGATAAAAGCCAGTCTCGATCCCGAAGTTCTTGTTAGATAAGCCTGTATAGTGACGCATGACTTGAAGCTCGGACAATTCAGGAAGTTCAGCTGCATCTTCTCTAATCAGATGCTCAGGTATAACGCCTGTAAGATCCGTTTTTTCAACAGAAGACTCCGGAAGACTGTAGCCTTTACGTCCCGGTCTGGAAATTTCGAATAGTAAATCGTTATAGACTGCAGTCATGTTATTTCCCCTCCCCTACTAAAAGTGATACGAGCTGGTCCATTTCTTCTTTCGTCCGTTTTTCCGTGACGCATAAGAGCATGGCATTCTCTTCGTTCAGTGCTTCAGACACATCGAACCCTCCGACGATTTGATGGTCAAGCAACTGGTCAGTGACCTCGTAGAATGGGCGGTCCAATTTGACAACAAATTCATTGAAGAAGTCATTGTCAGACAGAACAGTCAGTCCTTTATCAGTCAGCTCTTTTTTCACATAGTGGGCATGATTCAAGTTTTGCTGAGCCATTTCCTGCAGACCCACTTTACCTACTGCTGCAAGGAATACTGAGGTCCCAAGGGCTAACAGAGCCTGGTTCGAACTCATGTTGGATGTCGCTTTTTCACGGCGAATGTGCTGCTCCCTAGTCTGCAGCGTCATAACAAATCCTCGCTTGCCGTCTTTATCCGTTGTCTGACCAACGATACGGCTCGGTACTTTACGCATGTATTTTTTCTTCACTGCAAAGTATCCACAGTGCGGGCCGCCGAAGCTCATTGGAATACCGAATGGCTGAGTATCACCGACAACGATATCTGCACCCAGTTTTCCAGGTGCTTCAAGCAGAGCGAGAGCCAGTGGATTGGCCATGACGATAAGGATACCTTTTGTATCTTCAAGAAGTGATTTTATTTCTTTAAGGTCTTCAATCGTTCCGAAGAAGTTAGGGTATTGAATGATCACAGCAGCTGTATCCTCATCAATGGCTGACTTCAGTTCATCTATATCTGTGCGGGTACCGTTCAGACTGACTTCTTTCACTGAGTATTCCATGCCGTACGCATAAGTATGAATGACTTCTTTTGCCTGAGGATGCAGGGCTTTTGAATACAACACATTCTGTTTCTTCGTAGCTGAAGTAGCCAGGTTGCAGGCTTCGCCTAATGAAGTGAAGCCGTCGTATAAACTTGAGTTGGCTACGTCCATGCCTGTCAATTCACACATCATGGTCTGGAATTCAAACAGGGCCTGCAGTTCGCCTTGACTAGCTTCCGGCTGATACGGGGTATAAGCCGTCATGAATTCGGAACGCAGAAGCACATGATTGACGATGCTGGGACTATAGTGGTCATATACGCCTGCTCCTAAGAAATAGGCGTGACTTTCTGTTGTTGTATTTTTAGCTGCCAATTCTTTCATGTACTTGGTGAGTGCCTGTTCGCTCAAGGCATCTTCCAGATCAATCGCTTTATCTTTTGTTGCGCGAGTCGATTCAGGGATATCAGAAAATAGGTCTTTAATGGATGATACGCCGATCGTTTCAAGCATCTCCTTGCGGTCCTGATCGGTGGTCGGCAGATAACGGTGTTGGTTAGTCAAAAAATCCACTCCTTCATGTCTTTTGATGTCAAAAAAAGAGCAGAAAGAAGAGCGAATGAGATCCGTTCTTCTTCCTACAAGGGTTATAGTCCTGAAACGTACTCGTCGTATGCCGAAGCATCCATCAGTCCGGAAACATCGACTGGTTCAGATGACTGGATTTCAACAAGCCAGCCTTCTCCAAAGGGCGCTTCATTCAGTTTTTCAGGTTCATCTTCCAAGGCACTGTTGATTTTGGATACTGTGCCTTTTACGGGAGAATAAATTTCAGAGGTGGATTTCACTGACTCAACAGTCGCAAATTCATCCTCTGCTTCGAGTTCAGCGCTTAATTCCGGCAGTTCAACAAATACAATGTCGCCCAGCTGTTCTACAGCATAATCGGAAATCCCTACACGGACGTAGTCATCATTGATTAGTTCGATCCATTCGTGTTCTTCTGTGAAATATAGTCTAGCTTTGTCTGTCATCATTATTCCTTCTTTCAGATGTTATTTATCGCTTCAGTTCTTTAAAAAATTCTTCTTGATCAGTCTGGCTGGAATGCGTTTCTTACGGACTTGAATATAGACCGTGTCTCCCAGCTTGCCTTCAGATTTTCTCATTCTCAGGAAACCAATGCTCTTCCCAAGTGTCGGAGACTGGGTCCCTGATGTGACGACTCCTATTTCTTCGTCTGCTTCATTATATACCGGGTAGCCTTCTCTGGCTATTCCTCTTTCAAGCAGTTCAAATCCTCTGGACAAATAGACCGTTCCTTCTTCTTTCTGCTTTTCCAGGGCTGCTTGGCCGATAAATGGTTCCGGCTTATCCCATTTCACTGCAAAACTAAGCCCGGCTTCAAGAGGTGTAATGTCTTCAGACAAGTCCTGTCCGTAAAGCGGCATACCTGCTTCCAGACGAAGCGTATCTCTGGACCCGAGTCCACATTCAGCTAGATTATACTGTTTTCCTGCGTCCTTGAACGCCTGCCACAAGTCTTGAGTCTGGTTCCAGTTGACGTAACACTCGAACCCATCCTCACCTGTATAGCCTGTTCTGGAAACGAGCACGTCTGTAAATGTGCCGGCTTCAGCGATTTCCGTAAAGTGATAATTCTTCAGTTCTTTAATGTCATCCCCAAACACTTCAGCAACCACATGTGCCGCATCTGGGCCCTGAACAGCGATCAGTCCTGTTTCAAGAGATTTATCTTCAATCGTGACCGATCCGTCCTGATGCTTCAGCAGCCAGTCTCTGATTTTGTCTGTATTCGATGCATTCGGTGTCAGCAGATACGCTGATTCATTCTTTTTGAATATAATGATGTCGTCCAGGATGCCACCTGTTTCATTCGTGACCAGAGTATAGAGCGCCTGTCCATTTGAAATGGCCGCCAAATCGTTCGTTATCAATCTATTGAGCCAAGCTGTCGCCTGCTCTCCTTGAACCTCGATCTCTCCCATGTGAGATACATCGAACAGTCCTACACGCTCGCGAACAGCGTGGTGCTCTTCTATCAGTTTGGTAAACTGGATCGGAAGGGCCCATGACCCAAAATCCACCAGCTTTATTCCATTATCAGTATAGTAATCATATAAGGGTGTTCGTTTTAACTGACTTGCTTCTCCTGCCACTCTCATCCCTCCACTGCTTCTTCACTATTAAATACAAGTGATGTTCTCCTACATTCTAACATGATTTTATTCGTTATCAAACAGGTGAAATGACCATTATTAATAAAGAATGCGTTTACATTTTTATATAACGAACAATGCTCACTTTGATATATTTAATTGTTCGATTTTGTGTTTTGCTGAAATACGTGTTCATCAACAATTTACTTTTTATGTCCGTGCAAAGCTTATGTTATACTTATTATACTAGGTAGTGTAAAAAGTTTTATGAAAAACAAAAGAAAAATAAGAGAGAAATGATTTCTCACTATCATTAGTGG
>NZ_BAAADA010000028.1:0-4850 GCF_039522005.1 Alkalibacterium indicireducens | reverse complement strand
GTGTACGGAACCGTACGCACGGTGGTGTGAGAGGACGGTAAATAAATTAATTATTTACCTCCTACTCGATTTCTCGATTAAACTGTAAGTATCATGTATGGTATAATTATAGAATGAAAGCAACAATGAAAAAGAAATCAAAGGGGCGCATTATGAAGAATTTACAAGTAAAAAAACTGGCAGCCAGTCGGATACAAAAAGGGTATCCGGCTTTAGAAGACTATGATTTCAAAGATAAGGACCAAGTTGTAGAAGGCGACTTTGTGAGACTGGTAGACAGCTCCCGCAAGTTTGTCGGGCTTGGCTATATTGGAGACGAGAAAAAAACAGCCGGATGGGTACTGTCTCTAGACGATACTGACAAGCTTGACATATCTTTTTTCGATCGTCAGTTCAGAATTGCACGGAAGAAACGGACCCCATTTTATGCAGATAAACTGACGACTGCTTTCCGATTCTTTAATGGAGAAGGCGATGGAATCGGTGGGATAACGGTAGACTATTATGATGGGTATTATGTCTTTACATGGTACAGCGAAGGGATTTACCAGCATAGAGACATGATTCTGGATGCATTCAGAATGGCTGTGCCTGACTACAAGGGAATCTATGAAAAGCTGCGCTACCCATCAGCTTCATTCAAGTCAAAATTTGTAGACGGAAAACAGGCAGACGAGCCAATGACTATTTTAGAGAATGGGATTCGCTACAATGTCTACCTGGATGAAGGATGGATGACAGGGATCTTCCTGGATCAGCGAAATGTCAGAAGAAAAATCATGGAAGATCTGGGTATGGGCCGTAAAGTACTCAACGCCTTCAGTTATACTGGTGCCTTTTCAGTCGCAGCCGCAATGGGAGGTGCATCAAAAACAGTCAATGTTGATGTAGCAAACAGAAGTAAGGGAAGAACTAGAGAACAGTTTGAATTGAATGGGTTGAATCCGGATGATCATGAAATCCGAGTAATGGATGTTTTTGATTATTTTGACTATGCCAAGAAGCATCAACTGCGCTTTGATCTGATTGTTCTTGATCCACCAACTTTTGCCAGAACTAAAAAACGAACGTTCAGCGTAGATAAGGATTATTCTGAACTCGTAAAAGATGCAGTAGAGGTACTGGCTCAGAACGGTGTACTCATTACTTCTACAAATGCCTGGAGCGTCAGTAGAGATGACTTTTTTGAAATGGTCAACGATGCACTGGAAGAGCTTCAAGTAGACGCGTATCTGATGGATGAACATGATCTGCCAGATGACTTTGCCGTCAGCAGAGCGTATCCCGAGGGCCACTATCTTAAAGTGTTTGTGCTTGAACGGACAAACTAAATTAACTATATAAGTGTAGACGTTCTGCAGGTTGACCTAAGAGGATAAACTGCAGGGCGTTTTCTTGTAGTACAGGAAAGGCTGAGCCTGAGTGATTATGGACGCTTAACGGTAAAATGAACGGTCCATGTAGTTATGATTTTTTCATGAAAAATTATGTTCTTTAAGCTAACTTATACTAAAGGGCTCTATAGGTATGCTAAAATAGTAGGGCATATGTAGAAAGGAAGATCGTGATGACCGCTTATATCAGTGTTAAAGACGAAGTAAAGAAATACAAATCTGGAGAAACAGAAGTGATTGCAAACGACAAAATCACTTTCGATATTGAAAAAAATGAATTTGCTGTAATCGTCGGTCCTAGTGGTGCAGGAAAAACAACTGTTCTGAATATTCTAGGTGGGATGGATGCTGCAGATGGAGGAGAAGTCATTATAGACGGAACCGATATTGTGGGCTTCGACCAGAAACAACTGACTGAATACAGGCGCAACGATGTCGGATTCATCTTTCAGAATTACAATCTGATTCCTAACCTGACTGCGAAGGAGAATGTTGAATTGGCAGCTGAGATCTCACCTGATGCTCTTGATGCGGAGGAAGTGCTCATAAGTGTCGGACTGGAACATCGGATGGACAACTTTCCGGCTCAGCTATCAGGAGGAGAACAGCAGAGGGTGGCTATTGCCCGGGCCCTAGCTAAGCAGCCTAAGTTGCTTTTATGTGACGAACCCACCGGAGCACTGGACTACGAAACTGGAAAGAAAGTTCTCGACCTTCTCAGCCGTTCAAAAGAAGAATATGGAGCAACGGTTGTCGTCATTACTCATAACCGTGCCATTGCTCCAATGGCTAATCGAGTGATCGACATCAATAATGCTAAAGTCAGAGAAGTCACCATCAATGAACAGCCTCAGTCTGTTGAAAGCATTGAGTGGTAAGCAGATGCCGAATAGAATTGAGGGGATAAGATGAAATATCGAACAGTTTGGAAAGACACTTTAAGAGAAATCTGGCGGACCAAGACCCGCTTTCTGTCTATTTTCGCCATCATTATGCTGGGCGTTGCCTTTTTCGCTGGCTTGAGCGCAACGGGGCCAGTCATGGTCCATACTGCCGGAGACGGTCAATGAAATTGCACTGGATAACACGAACAGCTATTTGGGCGACTATAAAATCGGGGATACAGTTCAGATCGAAGAAGGTACACCGGACGAGTATGAAGAAAATTTTTCTGAAACAACTTTCGAAGTAGTGGGATTTGTCAATCATCCTCGCTATATTGAGCGGATGGAACGTGGCAACACCCAAGTCGGGACAGGTTCTCTGGATGGCTTCGCATTGGTACTGGAAGAAGTGTTTGATATGGAAGTACATACAGACGCCTATTTACTTTTTGAAAACGCACGCGAGTATGATGTGTATTCAGAAGACTATGATCAGTATATTGATGAGCGCACAGAAGAAGTCGAAGCATTGCTAGCAGATCGTCCTTCCGAACGCTATGAGGCACTCGTTGAGGAAATCGAAGAAGAAATCAGTGACGGCTATTATGAAATCGAGGAAGCGCGACAGGAGCTGGAGAATGCCGAGCAAGAACTGGAAGACGCCCGAATTGAAATTGAAGAAGGGGTTGAAGACTACGAAGAAGGACTTGATGAGCTGGAGCAGGAAGAAGCAGACGCCAGAAGAGAAATCGAAGATCAGCGTGCTCAGCTGCAGTCCGCTCTTGCTGAAGTGGAATCAAATAGACAACAGCTTGAAGCAGCTCAGATAGAAGATCCACAGACCTCCACTGAACTTAATGCTCAGGAAGAACAGATCCAGCAGGGACTGGCCGAACTGGAACAGGCAGAAAATGAGCTTGATACTGAAATTCAGGAAGCGAGTGCTGAACTGGAAGACGCCCGCGTTGAGCTTGAAGAGGCACAAGAAGAGTATGAAGAGAGGCTTGCCGAGTTCGAAGAAGAACAGGAGAGTACAGAAGAAGAGATAGCAGAAGCAGAAGCAGACCTGGCAGAAGCCGAAGAGGAACTTGCTGATCTGGAAGAGCCGGAATACTTTATTCAGGATCGGATGTCCTTTCAGGGCTACGGAGAGTTTGATGAAAATGCAGAACGGATCACAGCAATTGCGCAGATCTTTCCTGTCTTCTTCTTCCTGCTTGCGGCACTGATATCGCTCACAACAATGACTAGAATGGTCGATGAGGGAAGAAATCAGATTGGAACACTAAAAGCTTTAGGTTATGGAAACTTTCCTATTGCGATGAAGTATTTCGTTTATGCCTTTATCGCAACAGTTGCAGGTGGAATTATAGGTCTGCTACTAGGGTACTGGATCTTCCCAACTGTAGTAATGGATGCCTACAGTTCAATGTATAATCTGCCATCCGCAGATACACAGTTCTACTGGAGTTACGCCGTCATTTCAATTACAGGTGCACTCCTTGCAACAGGTTTATCGACACTCGTATCCGTTCGACTATCACTGAGGAGCAACGCAGCTACCTTGTTGAAGCCAAAAGCACCTAAAAAAGGTAAACGGATCTTCCTGGAATACATGCCATTTATCTGGAATCGGTTCACCTTTACTCAAAAGGTTGCGTCGAGAAATCTGTTCAGATATAAGCGTCGCATGCTCATGACTTTATTTGGAGTGGCTGGTGGAACTGCACTGCTTCTTACTGGGTATGGACTTTCCGACTCGATTGGAGATATCGGAGAGATACAGTTTGGAGAAATCAATCTGTACCAGGCTATTGTCTCAGAGAACACTGATGCCAGTGAAATTCAGGTCGAAGAGTATATAGAGACACTTGAATCCTTAGAAGGGCTGGAAGGGCACCTACACGTCAGTCAGGATAATGCCTACGCAGAAAGAGACGGGGAATCTCACGATATCAATCTATTTGTCCCAAGCGAACCGAGTCGGATGGAAGAGTTTGTTGTCCTTCGTGATCTGGATGATGAATCGGTTACCTTTGATTTACCTGAAGAAGGAGCCATCATCACTGACAAACTGGCCGACCTGCTGAATGCTGAGGTCGGAGATATCATTACTGTAGAAACTAATGATTCAGATGTGTTTGATATCGAAGTTGAAGAAATAGTTGAACACTACGTTCAACATTATGTTTATCTGTCACCTTCAGCCTATGAAAAACTCATGGGAGAAGAAGCTGAGTACGATACACGCTTATTGAGGTATGATACAGAGGCAGTCGACGACGATAAGCTGGGACAGCAGCTGACAGCTGAAGATGCTGTTCAAGGTGTGGCATTCGCCGCCGCGATCGAAGACGCGTTCCAGGATTCGATGGATAGTCTGGATGTAGTGACCATTGTCCTGATCGTTTCCGCAGCTTCACTGGCCTTTGTTGTCCTATACAATCTGACAAACATCAACGTTTCTGAACGGATACGCGAACTGTCTACCAGTGAACTACCCACCACTTAAATCCTCCGGATTTTGAAGTGGGGGCTTCCTACGAACTCCATTCTTGTCTGCACAGGTTTC
>NZ_BAAADA010000027.1:0-5921 GCF_039522005.1 Alkalibacterium indicireducens | reverse complement strand
GTTTTCCACATGTGAATTCCTCGAGCTTTTGGTATATAAAGTGTTGTTATAAATTTTGGGCAAATTCAAAAAATCTCGTCAGGGTCACGTGAAGGGACAAATCCAACTGAGATTTCATCGATTTCGATCATACCTTCGCCTGCTGCGCCATTTTCATCGGCTCCGTCAGTTTCTTCTGCTGTTTCCTCAGCGCCTTCTTCATCGTTTCCGCAAGCCCCAAGTAGCATAACTGAAGCTAGTGTAATACCTAAACCTTTTAACCATTTCTTAGACAAAATAATTCCTCCCAATTCTATGTTACACATGTATGTGCTGTAAATATGTACGATTAACGCACTATTCGACATTAACATTCGGTAATTGAAAAGTCTATCACTTTTTTTAAGTTTGTTACATCTTTTAATTTGCTAAAAAACGAACAATGTAGGTCAAGCGCCACTCCTTCTTTATCTGTAATTCCAGTATACCGGGATAGAAGGCCTATCTCCACCCTTTTTTTGTAAAAATCTTGTAAATGTGACTAAACTTTTACTTTTTTATTTTCTGCTGGATAGTTTAGAATAGAATACAGTAAGTATTTGGAGAGAGGATGTTTATATTGATTAAAGAATTTCGAACATTTTTAATGCGCGGAAATGTGATTGAGCTGGCTGTCGGAATCGTTATGGGTACCGTATTTACAGCTATAGTGACTGCTCTGGTTGAGCATGTGATTACTCCCATCATCGTAGCAGTAACGGGGAATGCCAGTGTCGACCAACTTGCATTACAGATCGGATCAGCAGAAATTGGATATGGACAATTTCTTCAAGCTGTCATTGATTTTGTACTTATCGCACTTGTACTCTTTGTCATCATCAAAGTGATCAACAATCTCTCCCGGAAGCCGGAGGAAGCAGAGGAAGTTGAAGTAGAGGCGCCGAGCGTAGAAAATTACTTGGAAGAAATACGCGTCCTGCTTGCAGAGAGAGCGGATACCCCTAATTTATCACGTGATGACCGTCCTTTAGAATAAGGCCTTCTTATAAAGAGTGTTATCAAAAGACCAGCCGACTGCCTCAACAGCAGCGGCTGGTCTTTTGCACTCTAATTTCAAGATGAATGGGTGGCTCGATTTTAAATATATATTTTGACTGGCGTTAATTTGATTTCAGAAATTTTAAACTATCATGACCTAGGAAACAGAAAAAGCTGCCCAGCATATCAGCTTGAGCAACTTCAGACTAAGTTCGACCTTATCTTTCCACTTATTTTATCAATGATCACGACGAACACGATGACAATGATCAGAATCACACCGACTTCTTCCCAATGCCTCTGCTGCTGTGAAAGAATCAGCGGAACCCCGATGCCTCCAGCTCCGACTAGTCCAAGTATCGTTGAAGCCCGGACATCTATTTCAAAACGGAACAGCGAGATTGACAAAAATTGCGGCAGGATCTGAGGGAGAATGCCATACCAGAACGCCTGCAGGTCATTGCCTCCGCTGGCTTTGATTGCTACGATCGGCGCCTGATCGATCGACTCGATGCTTTCCGAATACAGTTTGCCGATCATGCCAATCGAATTGACGCTGATAGCCAATACACCTGCAAAGGATCCAGGACCGACGGCGGCCACAAAGAACACGCCGAACAGCAGCTCCGGTATCGAACGGATAGCATTTAAAAACAGTTTGCCTAGGTAACTGGCTCGGCCTCCACTGTTCCTTGCCGCTAGTATCGCAACCGGCAGGGCAAACAAGGAAGCAGCAATCCCTCCTGCATAGGCAATAGCAATCGTTTCGATCATCTGCCAGCCTCTCTCCACAAACGAAGGCCAATAGGTTGGGTCAATGAGAGGGACGACAAATAACCTGTAAAGAATCGTTCCTGGAGAAGACTGCGAGGAGGCAATGGAAAAATCCTGTGACCAGAGACTGAACGCATACAAAAAACTCAGACTCATCACTACGAGATAGATCATTGTTTTCTGTTTTAACGTACGTTGAGACCGAAGAGAAATTCTGTCCTTGTTTTTCACGCGAGTCTGCTCCTTACTGTCTGGCTGATATAATCGATCACACTGATGGCAAGAAATAATACGAATATGATGAGCCCTAAACGGTCATACCTGAATAAGCTCATCTGTCGTCTGATCAGCTGACCGATCCCCCCTGCACCTACAAAGCCCAGTACAACGGAGGCTTTTAAATTGATTTCAAGTACATACAATATATGTGAGAGATAAATTGGTGTGATCTGTGGCAAAACGCCATACCGGATAACTTGAGGGTTATTTCCGCCCATTGCCTTGATGGCCTGGATTGGCCGTTCATCAATCGATTCGACCGATTCACTGGTCAGCTTAATTAGGATTGCTGCCGAGTAAATCATGAGTGCCAGAATACCGGATAACGAGCCTAAACCTACAACGGCTACCATGAGTACGACCATTATAATGTTCGGGATCGACCGGACGATGGTCAAGGCAACTCGCATCCCTCCGTATGATAAAGGGTGTCTGTTCAATGTTGATGACGAAAAAAAAAGTAGCGGAAAAGCCATGATCGCAGCCAGTGTCGTGCTGATCAAGGCAATATTGAACGTTTCGATCAGCTGATTCACTACTGTTGAAAAGTAGCCGAAGTCAGGCGGAAAAAAGTCCTCTGTCAGCATGCGGAATAATATCGGAAATGCCGACAGCATACGGGTCAGCGAGGCATTAGTCTGACGAATCGCAAGGGAGTAGAGCACGAGAACGCCCGCACTGAAACCAATCAGTTTGATGTAGAATGACGGCTTGAATAGCCTGACTTTACTAGAAGAGGTCTTTTTTTGTTTCACGAGGCGTCCCCTCTTTTCTCATCCGCACGAATCGGGCGGCCGTATATCTCTTCAAATGTCTGTTCAGTGACTTCATCGATGTGGCCGTCAAATACCACTTCACCATCCCGCATCCCAATGATCCGGTCGGCATATTCCATTGCCAGATCGATGAAGTGCAGATTGACTAATGTTGTCAGCCCATCTTCTTTACTTACACGCTTCAGGTCTCTCATGACCTGATGAGATGTTGGAGGATCGAGTGACGCAACAGGTTCGTCTGCCAGAATGACTTTAGGCTGCTGTGTCAGGACACGTGCTATACTGACCCTCTGCTGCTGCCCTCCACTGAGCTGGTCGGCTCGGACATAAGCCTTCTCATCGATACCGATTCGTTTGAGATTGTTCATAGCGAGCTGGAGGTCTGCTTGAGGAAACCGCCCGATCAGACTGTTGAAGGTCGATGTATGACCCAGCCGACCGACCACCACATTTCTCAGGACAGACATGCGTTTGACGAGATTATAGTCCTGAAAAATGATACCAATCTGTGTACGCAAGACACGCAGCTTCGACTCTTTTAATTTGGAAATAGTCTGACCGTCGACGATCACTTCTCCTTCAGTAGGCACGACCATCCGGTTGATGCAGGTCATTAGAGTAGACTTTCCGGCACCGGACATCCCTACGATGACAACGAACTCGCCTTTATTTATCTTTATATTCACATTTTTTAATGCTTCGACCCCATTTGAATATCTTAATGAGACATTTTTGAATTCGATCACGCAGCTACCCTCTTTTCATGAACTTCGATCTGTCTATTTTATCTTACTATTCAGTATACTATTTTTTCCACTCTATTTCGATTGTCTCTCATTGTCAAGCTTCAGAATAATCTCATGCTCAAAAAAGCAGCAATCTAAATAAATTTTCTCTCATTTTGTAATCGCTTGCATACTTTTGTTTGAGAATAGGGTATAATAAACAAGGAGAGTAAAGGACCTTCTACAGATAAGCAGCGAGGCCCTTTCTGACTGACTTTACTTATTCTGATGGATAACCGGTTTACTAAGGACGGGTTATTTAAGAAAGATCGAAGCCCACAGGTTTTGATCTTTCTTTTTATTTTTCCTGTTGTAAAACCATTTGTATGTAATCAGATAGCCTTATATAATAGGTTAGAATACACACGTCAACGAAGGAGTTCTTTACTATGTTTTTTGGAGTGATCATCAATACTTTAGCAATCGTTCTCGGCGGAACAGTCGGCCTGTTCGTCAACAAAGGTATTCCTTTAAGAATCGAGAAAGCTCTGATGCGCGCGCTGGCTCTCAGTGCTATTTATATCGGCATTACAGGCATGATGTCCGGAGAAAATACTATATATATCATTCTGTCTCTAGTTATTGGTGCAGCTGTGGGAGAAGTCATTGATCTCGATGATAAAATCCATAAGCTCGGGACGTCTTTGGAATACCGTTTTCCGTCAAAAAATGGTTCATCATCTATTTCCAAAGGTTTTGTCATGTCGAGTCTGATCATGGCTGTCGGCGCTATGTCGATTGTCGGACCTCTGGAAAGCGGCCTGACGGGAAATCATACAATCCTGCTGACAAAAGCTCTGATGGACGGCATTACCAGTATCATTCTCGCTTCGAGTCTGGGTATTGGCGTCATATTTTCCGGCGTCCTTGTCTTCTTATATCAAGGAGCCATCACTTTATTCGCCAGTGCTTTAGATATCATCCTGACTGTTGCGATGATCAACGATATCAATGCAGTCGGATCGATTCTTATTCTGGCTTTGGGGCTGAACATTCTTGAAGTGACTAAGCTGAAAGTTATGAATTTCGTGCCAGCCATTGCGATTCCTCTTCTTTTCTTCTTGTTCTACTAAACGAAAAATCTGCCGGCAAATGCAGCTCTTGTAAGAGAGTCACGCATACCAGCAGATTTTTTTATTCCACTTATTCCTCGATTAAGTCCTCAAACTGCCTGTATACATCCCGGACAACATCATAATCTTCCGATTCAGCTGGAGCGAACCCTTCCCAGTTATAGACATCTGCCAGGACTTCCAGCATATCAGGGTCATCATTCATATTAAGGAAAGCTTCACTAATACGCTCTTTCATGTCTTCTGACAGGTCACCACGAACAGACAATGTGGCGTTGGGTATTTCTTCTGTGGTTCCAATGACTCTGATCTGTTCGAAAATGTCCGGAATCTCATCTTCAAGGCGTACACGGGCATCTTCAAAAGTCGTTGCGAAATCTGCCTGCCCATCAAGGACTGAAAGTAATGCCGTATCGTGCGCGCCGACATCGATTTGAGTAAAGTGAGTATCCAGATCGTCTACGCCAAGATCCATCATCTGCTGAGCCGGGAACAGGTACCCTGATGTCGATGTATAATCGGCAAATGCCCAGACAAGCCCTTCAGATTCGATCAGATCATCAATTGAGCCGATTTCTGAGTCAGCCGCGACATTGTACTGAGCAACATAAGAGTCCGACCCATCACGAATGGCCTTCAGAAGCACTTCTGCATTTGCTCTTTCTTCAGCCTGCACATAGGCAAAAGGTGGCAGGAAGGCCACATCAGCATTCTGGTTACGCATCGCCTCAATCAGACCCGTGTAGTCTGTCATCACCTCGCCTGTTACCGGAATACCCAGCTGGTCAGACAAGTACTCTTCAAGTGGTCTCGCCGATTCTGCCATATTTGCCACATCGGCTGAGGGGAAATAGCCGAGTACCAGTTCTTCGACTTCCTCTACCCCATCTGATTCTGTATCTGTATCAGCCGTTTCAGTACCACATGCAGCCATCAGTAAAACAGAACTTATACCTAACAGCAAAAATCTCATTTTTTTCATTTTTTTAGTCCTTTCATTCCATCACTTTTAGTTAGTCTCATATTATTTTGAAGGAGTTCACAATTATTTTCAACTTATTTTCATAATACGGGACTATCAGCTTCAGTCAATAGTCATCAAAGGTCAGTTTACGTAAGCGTCTTATTGTTAAATTGAAATATTAATCCTGAATTATTCATACCTCTAAATGTGGATAACTATTTCTATTAAACTCACTGCTTTTTTAGACATTTTT
>NZ_BAAADA010000026.1:4339-27332 GCF_039522005.1 Alkalibacterium indicireducens | reverse complement strand
CTTCTTTCTTTTTGTCTACTTTAATTTCTTGCCCTACTATTTTACTTTCCGACAACTATTTTACACATAGCCTTCAAGACACCGAAGACTGCTTCACTCACCCATTATTTACTGAACGATGTCATACACCAATGTCGGTTCAGTTGCGCTGTCTGACAGTTTGACATTAGTCAGAACTCTTTCGCCAACCTCATCGCTGATTTCTTTGTTGGAATACAAGGTAGCAATAGACTCTCCCGCACTGACTTTATCTCCAACTTTTTTATGAAGGTAAAGTCCTGCAGACAAGTCGATCTGACTTTCTTTCGTTTCACGTCCGGCACCCAGCATCATCGCTGCAATTCCGATCTGATCAGCAATGATTTCAGAAACGACTCCATCCTGATCAGCTAAAACTTCCTTAGTATATGAAGCAACTGGAAGGACCGTTTCAGGATTATCGGCTACTGAAGCATCCCCGCCTTGTGCTTCCACAAATGTCTTGAAGACTTCAAGCGCTTTTCCGTTTTTAAGGTTTGCTTCCAGAAGGGTCCGCGCTTCCTCAAGAGAGTCTGCCGCTCCTCCTAAATAAGCCATCTGACTTCCAAGAACGAGACACAGTTCAGTCAGGTCTTCCGGTCCGTGCCCTTTAAGCGTATCGATCGCTTCTTTTACCTCCAGACCATTTCCAATCGCATTTCCAAGTGGCTGACTCATATCAGAAATAACGGCCATCGTCTGTCTTCCAACTGATTTCCCGATATTGACCATGGTTTCAGCCAGTTCTTTTGCCTGCTCAACATTTTTCATGAATGCTCCGGCTCCGGTTTTAACGTCCAGAACGATTGCATCTGCACCGGAGGCAATTTTTTTACTCATGATTGAACTCGCAATTAGAGGAATCGACTCGACAGTGCCTGTCACATCACGAAGGGCATATAGCTTCTTGTCAGCTGGCGTCAGATTTCCTGACTGACCGACTACTGCCACTTTGTTTTTGTTGACCAGTTCAGAGAAGTCCTGCTGAGACAGTTCAACATGAAAACCTGGGATAGCTTCAAGCTTATCGATTGTTCCGCCTGTATGACCCAGTCCACGTCCGCTCATTTTAGCTACTGGAACCCCTACGCTAGCCACAAGAGGTGCAAGGACCAGGGTAGTTGTATCGCCTACTCCGCCAGTTGAATGCTTGTCCACTTTTACGCCTTCGATATCGGACAAGTCGATCTGGTCCCCAGATTCGACCATAGCCATTGTCAGGGCACTACGTTCATCATTGTTCATTCCATTAAAATAGATTGCCATAGCCATTGCGCTCATCTGGTAATCAGGAATAACATCGCTTGTATACTGGTCGATCATCCATTTAATTTCTTCTTGTGTCAGTACTTGTCTATGCTGTTTCTTCTCGATCAAGTCGATCATTCTCATTCTCATAACACTCCATTCATCATTATCATGTAAGCCTTATTTTATCACAAGTATTGCCTTTATTAAGTAGATTTCTCTTAGAGTCGATAAGAATCTTCCAATAAAGGCTTACAGTACTACACGTCCATCTAAAAGAGTGGTAGAATTATAAGGAAGTGCACAACCAAATACTCAAGGGAGCGATTTTATGACTAGTCAAAAGTTGAATACCTTTCTCGAAAATAATCTTCAGGAATTGAAGGATCAGGGTCTTTATAATGAGATCGACACGATTCAGGGACCCAACGGATCGGAAATTACGATCAACGGAAACAAACTGATCAATATGTCTTCTAACAACTACTTGGGCTTTGCAAATGATGAACGTCTTAAAGTTAAAGCAAATGAAGCAACTGACACTTACGGTGTAGGTGCCGGTGCCGTTAGAACAATCAACGGAACTCAGTCGATCCACGACGAACTGGAAGCAAAAATAGCTGAATTCAAGCACACTGAAGCAGCCGTCGCTTTCCAGTCAGGATTCAACTGCAACATGGGCGCAATTTCTGCGGTCATGAACAAGAATGATGCAATCCTGTCTGACGAACTGAATCACGCGTCTATCATTGACGGATGCCGTCTATCCGGAGCAAAAGTTATCCGTGTCAAACACCAGGATATGGATGACCTGAGAGCAAAAGCTAAAGAAGCTGTTGAAAGCGGACAGTATGAAAAAATTATGTACATCACTGACGGTGTCTTTTCAATGGATGGCGATGTTGCGAAATTGCCTGAAATCGTTGAAATCGCTGAAGAATTCGATCTGATTACGTATGTTGATGATGCACATGGATCAGGCGTCATGGGTAAAGGTGCCGGGACAGTTAAACATTTTGGTCTTCAGGATAAAATCGATTTCCAGATGGGGACACTGTCTAAAGCAGTCGGAGTTGTCGGAGGTTATGTCGCTGGAACTCAGAACCTAATTGATTGGCTGAAGGTTCGTGCCCGTCCTTTCCTGTTTTCTACCTCACTGACTCCTGGAGCTGCTGCAGCATGTATCGAAGCCATCGATATCATGTCCAGCTCAACAGAAGAACACGAACGTCTTTGGGAAAATGGTCGATATCTGAAAGCCGGCCTTAAAGATCTGGGCTTCAACATCGGCGATTCAGAAACACCTATCACCCCTTGTATTATCGGTGAAGAAAAACTGACTCAGCGTTTCTCCAAACGTCTGACAGAAGAAGGCGTCTATGCAAAATCGATCGTCTTCCCTACAGTCCCACGTGGAACAGGTCGAGTAAGAAATATGCCAAGTGCCGCTCACACCAAGGACCAGCTGGACAAAGTACTTGATATTTACAAAAAAATCGGCAAGGAACTCGATGTTATCAGTTAATTTATAGACTAATAGAGAAAAGGTGATCCTCATCTTTTCTCTTTCTGCTGGTAATAAATAATAGACAAAAAGTCGGAGGTTTACGAGTGAAAAAAATTATCATTACTGGAGCTTTAGGTCAGATCGGATCAGAGCTTACAATCAGATTGCGTGAAGTCTATGGAAAAGAGAACGTTGTCGCTACTGATATCAGACAGCCCGAAGATTCTAAAGTAGTCACTGATGGTATTTTCGAAATCCTGAATGTGACCGATGCCGATCGCATGAAGGATTTGGTTGAACAGTATCAAGTTGATACATTTATACACCTGGCTGCATTACTGTCAGCTGTTGCCGAAGCAAAACCTCAGCTGGCCTGGAATTTGAACATGGGCGGACTGATCAACGCACTTGAGCTGTCGCGCGAATACGACTTGAAGTTCTTCACACCCAGCTCAATCGGGGCGTTCGGTCCTCAGACACCTAAAGATCAGACACCCCAGGTCACGATCCAGCGTCCGACAACCATGTACGGTGTCACAAAAGTCAGCGGAGAGCTGCTCGGGGATTACTATTTCCAGAAATTCGGAGTGGATACACGAAGCGTCCGTTTCCCTGGTCTGATTTCCTACGACACCCTTCCTGGCGGTGGAACGACAGACTACGCTGTCGATATTTACTATGAAGCACTGAAAAACAATGCGTATACATCCTTTATCGGCAAAGGCACATACATGGATATGATGTACATGCCTGACGCTGTCGACTTGATCATTCAGCTGATGGAGGCACCGAGCGACCAGCTGGTCAACCGCAATGCCTACAATGTCAGTGCTATGAGCATTGCACCTGAAGATGTTGAACAGGCCATCAAGAAACACCTACCTGAATTCAAGCTGAATTATGATGTTGATCCAATTAGACAAGGGATCGCAGAGTCTTGGCCAAATGCCATCGATACAACAGCTGCTCAGCAAGAATGGGGGTTCTCACCTAAGTACGATCTTGAAAAAATGACTGAAGATATGCTTAAGCAACTGAAAAACAAGGGCATTCTTTCATATGCCTGATTGATAAAGATAGACCCTGCACTATTCTAAAAGTGCAGGGTCTTCTTTTGGCGTAAAAATAGAATACCTCAGTTGACGATATACCTGGAGGAGACTGTTTCGAGATAATCCTGAAATAGTCCGAAGAGGCTGCAGATCACCCAGTAAATTGCTGCAACTAGAATATACATCGTCATATAATCATGCTCTCTTCCTCCCACTACTCTGGCATTTTGAAAAATTTCATTGACTGTAATCATGGCTGCCAGAGATGTTCCCTTGATGACATCCAGGAGAACGCTGCTCAAAGGCGGGATCGCTATTCTGAAAGCCTGCGGAAGAATAATATCTTTCAACGTGACATAAGGAGTCATTCCAAGAACGGTTGCCGCTTCCCATTGCCCCCGATTCACGGATGATATGGATGACCGGAAAATCTCAGAAATATAGGCCGCGCCGTTCAGACTGAAGCAGATAATAGCCGACGTCAGTGCATTAAACTGAATGTTTACAAAAGGCAGCCCAAAATAAATCAGAAATAAAAAGACGAGTACCGGCGTCCCCCTCATAAATGAAACATACAATCGGGCGATCCACCTTAATGTTCTGGATGGAGACAATCTCATCAGAGCGATGACCATTCCTATCACTGCACCAATGGCCGTACTGACCAAGGCAATGCCCAAGGTATATGGCACGCCTCTTAATAAAAACGGCAAAGATTCCCAGGCCAGATCCGGATCAAATATATACTGCCATTCAATTGACAGCATGGCTATCCCTCTAGTTCGATGGTCATGATGTCAAAGTCCTGTTCAACCGTCACATCTTCCCCATAATAAAATGTCTCTGAGATCTCACTGAGTGTCCCATCTTCATGCATAGCTTCCAGTGCCTGGTCGATCTGTTCAGTCAAGGTGTCATTGCCTAGTTTAAGAGAGAAATTAGTATAGCTTGGATTGAAGAACAGCTCTTCATGAATGTGGACTGGAATATCCGGGAAAGCCGTCAGTGCCATGGTCTGTCCGTAAAAGTCATTTATGATCAAGTCTGTTCGCCCATTCGCTACGTCCCATAAATACTGGTCGTTTGTGGCATTGTCATAAATTACCAGTTCTGCTCCATACTGCTCTGCAATCTGCATATACGTAGTCGTAGCCGCTCCAGCTGCCCGTTTTCCGTCAAGATCTTCCATTTCTTCAATCCCTGAGTTGTCTTCTTCCCGGACAATCATGGACATATATGAATACTTATAAGGTATCGTGTAGTTGTATCGGTCCGCATTTTCTCCGGCGTGACTGATACTCAAGGCGGCAACATCAATCTGTTCACTGTTCAGAGACGTCAGCATGCCGTCTACATTCATTTCAGTAAAATCAATGTCCAGTTCCAGACGATCAGCCACTTCTCTCAATATTTCAACTTCAAAGCCAGTCAGTTCATTTGTTTCAGCATCGTGATATGAGTTTGGAAAATATGTACCAGATGTCGCTGCCCGGATCACACCCGCTTCTTGTATCTCATCCCAGTTATCTGAACTATTCTCACTTGCACCACTTTCCCCACAGGCTGTCAGTGTTATGACGCTTCCAAGCAGTGCCATCCTCATCAATAGTGATTTGTTCATTTTTCATTATCCCCTTTCGTTTTTCCTTCAAAATCATAGCAACCTGAAATTTTTAAGTCAAAATTATAGTCGATTTTGTTATGTGAGAGAACGAGACAAAGAATTAAATCAGGAGCTTATCACTATTTTACCGACATTCTTAACATTGTGATGATGTACAATTTTGTCTTTATGATTCATCGAGTTTCTTTTTATTTTTGATACAAATTCTGTAAATACCTGTAATAAGCCTTTAACCACAATCTTGCTTCTTTAGTCTGACTGATTATTCAAGCCTATTATCTCCTGCACTATTGATTCCTTACACCTGACTGATATACTGAAAAAAATCGACTGAATAAGGAAGGATAAAACTATGAGCTTTCATATTGACCGGACTAAGGATGGGATGTATTACTCGGAGCAGATCAGAAACGGGCAGGTTTCATCTCAGGAACTCCTTATGGCCAGCTTCAAATCGATTAAAGAAAAAAATGCGCTGTTAAATGCAGCCGTCCACACAAGAGAAGAAACTGCACTTAGTGAATCACGGGAAGAATCATGGGTAAACGGTCCTTTTGGTGGTGTGCCGATCCTTTTAAAGGAGCTGGGTCAGAACATGATCGGAGAACCTGCCCGGGCAGGTTCCAAACTGTTAAAAGATAACCGGTCATCATACACCAGCCACTTTGTTGCCCAGCTGCAGAAATCTGGATTTATCCCTATCGGATCGACGAATGTACCGGAGTTCGGTTTTACCAATATCACGCACTCAGATATTTTTGGTCCGGCACGCAATCCTTTTAACTCTGAGTTCAGCGCAGGAGGATCAAGCGGCGGTGCTGCCTCCGCAGTCGCATCAGGAATGGTGCCTATAGCTGGAGCAAGTGATGGCGGTGGATCGATCCGCATACCGGCTTCATTTACCGGCTTAGTCGGACTGAAACCGACTCGCGGAAGAACACCAATTGGCCCTGGAGCCGGGCGGGCATGGCAAGGTGCTGCCATCAGCTTCGCTCTGACAAAATCAATCAGGGATACTGCTGCTTTGCTCGACCACATGCAAGTCTTACAGCCAGCAGCTGCTTTTCAGACACCCTTGTACAGGGAAGGCTATCTTAACAGTCTGACTGCCCCACTTAATAAAAAGATGAGAATCGCCTTTTCCCTGAAATCTCCGATCGGCAGTCAGGTAAGCAGCGAAGCTGAAGACGCTGTTCTAAACGCTGTCAACTGGCTCGAACAGAAAGGGTTTGCGGTAGACCAGAGTGAACCAGATATTGATGGTGTAGATTTGATGAAATCCTACTATGTTATGAATTCCGGAGAAACTGCAGCTATGCTTGGGAATATGGAGAAAGCTCTCGGTCGGTCGATCACGATGGAGGATGTGGAACTGCTGACCTGGGTCCTGTATCAGTCAGGCAAAAAAGTCAGTGCAGCTGAGTATTCAAATACACTGAGCACATGGGATGATGCAGCGGAAAAAGCGGCTTTATTCAATGAACGATACGACTTGCTACTTCAGCCGACAACAGCTGAGCCTGCTCCGAGAGTGGACAAGATCTACTGGTCTGAATCTTTTAAAAAGAAAATGAGACACATTGACACTTTCTCACCCGCTGACCAACAACAACTTATCTGGGATATGTGGGAAGAAAGTCTATCGATTACTCCATTTACTCAACAAGCCAATCTGACTGGGCAGCCTGCAATCAGCCTGCCCACACATTTGACAAAAGAAGGCATGCCTTTGGGAATTCAGTTCACCGCTCCGAAAGGTAAAGAGCATTGGTTACTGCAAATGGGCCGTATGATGGAGGATGATGGGTTATTTGTCTGAATGAATGATACTGTAATAAACACTTCGGTGGTTTCGTCGTGAATTTAGATGCGTTCATGCATCTAGATGTTCTGTTTTTACGTTTGATAAGGAGCTCAAGTCGATTTTCCATTCCGACTTATGGTGCTTTGACGATTGCGCCTTAACTCAGATTGATTTCATACCCGAGTGCCGGGGCTATAGCATTTGCGCCTTAACTCAGATTGATTTCATACCCGAGTAACGGTGCTTTAGCAATTGCGCCTTAACTCAGATTGATTTCATACCCGAGTGCCGGGGCTATTACATGCAACCCCTATAAAAAGAAAAAGACCTGCAGGGAGACAGACGATTCGTCCAGCCGCTCTGCAGGTCTATTAGTGTCTCTTATCTTTCCACATCGATCACTTCTGGTCCGTTTTCTCTTCCGACGATCACCTTAGTGACGGTATCTAGAAACAGCCCGTGCTCCACTACACCTGTGACAGAGTCCAGGAAGGATGCGAGTTTATGAGGATCTTCGATCGTTCCCAAATGCAGATCAATAATATAGTTGCCTGAATCAGTCTCCAGTTTGCTCCCGTCATCATTCAGACGAAATTCGGGATTCAGATTCTCTTTTTTTAAAAGCTTTAGCACTTGTCCGCATCCGAATTTCACCACTTCTACCGGGAGAGGGAATGCGCCTAATTTAGATACCATTTTGCTGTCGTCCACAATCCAGATGATTTCTTCAGACTGGTTTGCGACCATTTTTTCAAAGAGGTGCGCAGCTCCTCCTCCTTTTATGCCTTGGAAGTCATCTGAAATTTCATCCGCCCCATCGATGGTCACGTCAATATGATCGACTTCATCGATATCTTTTAACGGAATACCAAGTTCTCTTGCCTGATCAGTTGTTCTGTGAGAGGTTGTGACGCCAACAATAGACAAGCCTTCTTCTTTCACACGTTTTCCAATCGCCTCAACCATGTAGTAGGCCGTAGATCCTGTTCCTAGCCCAACAATCATTCCGTCCTTTACAAATTCTGCCGCTTTGTAGCCGACTATCTTCTTTAAGTTCATCCGTCTCTCTCCTTCGTATATATGTAACTAAATTATAGCATAGAAAAAAAGTAAGACTTGATGATTAAGTCCTACTTCTTAAACTAACTTTATTTGATCATTTTAAACTCCAGAAACAGGTCATTGTAGATACCGGTGTATTCCAGACCGAGGTCTTCATATACTTCCAGATTGTCCATCATATCTTGGCTCGGATAAAACTGCTCGTCTTCCACTGTTTCTTCAGGTAGGTAGTCCATTGCCGTCTGGTTTGGTGTGCTGTAACCGATATAGTCTGCGTTTTGGGCAGCTATTTCAGGGGCGAGCATGAAGTTGATGAAAGCATACTCCGCTTCTTCATTCTGTACAGTGTGTGGAATCACCATATTGTCGTACCAGAGATTCGATCCTTCTTCGGGTAGAATATAGACAATGGATTCGTTCTCCCACATCATATCTGCAGCTTCTCCAGAATAAGTGACCGCAATCGCAGCCTCTTCCTGAATCATATACATCTTGATTTCGTCAGCCACCAGTGCCTTGATGTTTGGTGACAGTTCAGTCAGCTGGTCTGCTGCTTGCTGAAGTTCGGATGAATCTCTTGAATTGAGTGAATAGCCTAAAGTCTGAAGGCCGATCCCTATAACTTCTCTGGCCCCGTCGATCATCAGTATACTGTCCGCCAGTTCAGGTCGGTACAAGTCCTCCCAGCTTTCCGGTTCAAAACCTTCCAACAGGTCTTCGTTGTATGCAATTCCGAGTGTTCCCCAGAAATAAGGAATCGAGTAACGGTTCCCCGGATCAAAGTTCAGATCGAGAAAATCAGGATCGATGTGTTCCAGGCCCTCGATTCTAGAATGGTCCAGCTCCACGACTAAGTTTTCTTCAATCATCCGCTCGATCATGTATTCACTTGGAATTACCAGGTCATATCCCGTCCCGCCCTGCTGGACCTTAGTATACATGGCTTCATTAGAGTCGAAGGTTTCGTAGACAACGCGGTACCCCGTCTCTTTTTCAAACTGCTCAATCAGATCGGAATCGATATAGTCCCCCCAGTTGTACAAGTGTAAAACATCTGCACCACTTGTGCCCTGAGCCTGATCGATGTAACGTCCTCCCAGGAAAGCAGCTGTTGTGAGTCCAATAATAACCAGTGACAAATTAATCAGTTTTTTCATTATGGCGTCACCGCCTTTTCATGATTTGTCGGATCCATGTGGGCCAGTTTCTGTCGTGTACGATGCTGCTGGATGAAATAGTATCCGGCAACAAGGCTGAAGGCAACAAGGAAGAGGATCGTACTTAACGCGTTGATTTCCAGACTGACACCTTGGCGTGCCCTGGAATAAATTTCTACAGACAACGTCGCAAAGCCGTTCCCAGTTACAAAGAAGGTCACCGCAAAATCATCGATTGAGTAGGTAAACGCCATAAAATAGCCGGCCAGTATCCCAGGCGTGATGCTCGGAAGAATGATCTCCTTGAGCACCTGGAAATGATTGGCTCCAAGGTCTCTGGCAGCTGTAATCATGTTCCCGTTCATTTCTTCAAGCCGCGGAAGGACCATCAGAACGACGATCGGGATGCTGAAAGCAATATGAGAAAGGAGTACGGAGTAAAAACCCAGCTGAAACCCTACTAGAGTGAAGAGCAGCAGGAAGCTTGCTCCAATGATGACATCAGGTGACACCAGAAGAATATTATTCAGACTCAGAAGCACGTTTTGAGTCTGACGTCTTCTGGAAAAGTAAATACCAATAGCACCAGATGTCCCGATCACTGTTGCAATAAGAGCTGACAAGAGAGCCACCCTGATCGTGTCCAGTGCAATAATCAGCAGTCTTGAGTCTTCTGCCAATGCTGCATAGTGTTCCAGTGTAAATCCGCTGAACTGGTTCATCGTTCCCGCTTCATTAAAGGAATAGTATATTAAATAGACAATGGGTGTATATAGCAGAATGAATACAACGAATAAATAAAGCTTTGCCCAGTTTTTATTCTTGGTCATCTTCCTGGCACTCCCTTTCTTCGTTTACGTGTCACGAACATAACCGCAAACATGATCAGAATCAGGATAATGCCCATCGTTGATCCCATTCCCCAGTTCTGTGTAACCAGAAAGTTCTGTTCGATTGCTGTACCCAAAGTAATGACACGGTTCCCCGCGATTAGTCTAGTCAGCATGAAAAGAGACAAGGAAGGAATGAATACGGCCTGGATCCCACTTCTCACACCAGACAGAGACATCGGAAAAATTACAGATCTAAAAGTCTGCCACTCATTGGCTCCCAGATCCCGGCTGGCAAGAACCATCGATCCATCTATTTCGTCAATGGCATTGAAAACCGGAAGAAGCATAAATGGAATTTCAATGTAAGTAGCGACGATAAGAAAGCTGAGTCTAGTAAAGAGCAGCGGCTGTGCTCCAATACCTATAGTTTCCAGGAGCTGATTGACAAAACGGGCTGACTTAGAATGCCGATAAAGGCGTAAGCTTTCAGCAGGATATTCATCCACGTCGGCAAAATCAGGACCAGCAGCCATAACTGTTTGTGCTTAGTCTGCTTCAGGAAGTAGGCAGCCGGATAACTGATGGCTAGTGTCAGCACAGTAATCAGGAAAGCATATAAAAACGACTGCATCGTCATCGTCAGATAGACTTGAGACGTAAAATAAGTCTGTATGTTCGTCAGTGTAAATGACCCGTCAAGCCCCCGAAATGACTGTACAAGCAGTAACAGCACGGGAAAAACGACGAATAGCACGATCCACAGGTAATAAGGGATCGAAAGAAGTTTGCGCTGTCTAGTCATCCGCCCCTTCTCCTCTCACCTCTGATGTCGAGGATAATCCGGAAAACTGCTCAATCCGCTCATCGAAAGCTTCTTCCGTTTCATTTATACGCATGATGTGGATATCTTGTGGATCAAATTGAAGACCGACTCGTTTGCCGATTTCTGTCTTCTTCGTGGAGTGGACCATCCAGCTGTTTCCTTCATTATCCAGTCCAACGATCTCATAATGGACCCCTCTGAACAACTGACTTTGAACACTGATCTGCAGATCTCCTTCATCAGCCTGACTTACTACCAGATCTTCCGGACGAATCACAACATCAACTTTCTCATTAGATGTCATGCCTCCGTCAACACACGCGAAACGTTTGCCGGCAAATGACACAACATAATCCTCAACCATACGGCCTTCTACAATATTGCTTTCCCCGATAAAGTCAGCCACATATCGGTTGATCGGCTCATCGTAAATATCATTTGGCGTACCAGTCTGGATGATTTCGCCTTCTTTCATAACCATGATTTCATCACTCATCGCCAGAGCTTCTTCCTGATCATGAGTAACAAAAAGAAAAGTAATTCCAAGACGCCGCTGAAGTTCACGCAGTTCATACTGCATATCTGTACGCAGTTTCAAATCCAATGCGGATAACGGCTCATCCAGCAGCAGCATGTCCGGTTCGTTTACAAGAGCCCGGGCAATCGCTACTCGCTGTTTCTGCCCACCGGACATTTCAGCTATCCCCCGCTGTTCAAATCCATCCAGTCTGACGAGTTTGAGCACGTCACTGACCTTCTCACTGATGTCCTGTTTGTTCAATTTTTTCATTTTCAACCCAAAAGCCACATTATCGAAAACATTCATGTGGGGGAACAAGGCATAGTCCTGAAAAACTGTATTGACTTTTCTTTTATTTGGAGGTGTGTTTTTTGTTTCTTCTCCATTAATTCGAATGTATCCTTCAGTAGGTGATGTAAATCCGGCGATCAGATTCAATATTGTCGACTTTCCACATCCTGAAGGACCGAGCAAGGTATAAAATTTTCCTTTCTCCAATTCAAACGAAATGGTCTTTAAGACACTCTCTTTATCATATTTTTTTTCTACCTGATCGAAGGAAACAATTATCTCTTCAGTCAACAAAAAACACCCCTTTATAACCGATTTAATTAACCTTTATAATTATAGCGATTAAGGGGTGAAAAGCAATATTTATTCAGTTGTTTTTCTTATAATAGTCACTAAATATGTTTAAAAAGTGATGCCATCGGTCATTCATTTTATCTGGCGGAGAATCAAGTGGAAAATAAGCCAACTGCAGCGATTCTTTTTTGTCATTTCAATATTGCTGCGCATACGACGGAACTTAAGGTATTACCACTGTTCCTTTTCATACTTCAAGCAGATTGACTCGCATATGAAATGGCTGACCAGTGCGGAGTCAAGCGATGCAGGAACAGCTCCCTTCTTCTCCAGAGTTTCCAGAAATGACTGGATCATTGGTTCAAAGCCTCTCTTTACCAGTGTTTCAGTCCAGTCGCCGGCAGTTTGAGTGAGCCTTCCCTCTTTAGTGTAAATCGATAAATCTGTGAGGTCTTCAACTGTGTATGTTCCGGAAGCACTTTGAAGTTCAAGTGTCTCTCTTTTAGCTCCTGATTCATTATTTATAGAAACCATTGCAGTCATCTGTTTCGTTTTAAGTATGACCCACGCGCGCTTGAACTGGCCTCCTTCTTCAACAACTTCAGAATCTACTACGTCGATATGCTGGTCATTTAACAAAAAGACCGCTGTATCAATTGGATGAATCATCATATCGAAGATACGGTATCTGACCGGAAAGTCTGTGGCATCAGACTGATTCTTCTGAACGATCAACATATTGGCATCTTTGACATCAGCCAGTTCCTTTACTTTGGGTGCAAAACGTCGATTAAACCCGATCATCAAAGTTACCTGTTTCTCTGCAGCCAGTGTCATCAGCTCTTTAGTCTTATCCAGTTCTTCTGTAAGTGGCTTGTCGATCAGCACTGGAATCGAATGATTCAGAAAATATGAAACCATCTCATAATGCGTATGAGTCGGGGTATGTATGCACACAGCATCAACTATCTCCGTCAAGTCTTTCCAGGATGTATGCAGTTGATCAGGTGATAAGCCGTATTGTCTCCCCAGCTCTTCCAACTTCTCCTGACTGCGTGTTGAAAAGTGCCACTCATGCTCGGAAAAATGAGTCGTATAGAGTGGGAGATAAGCTTTCTGTGCAATAGTTCCTAATCCGATAACACCTATTTTCATCTGATTTCCTCCGTCTGTCCAATGTAAAAGAGCAGCCTGCAACCTGTTAACGACGTCTCACCGCTTTGTGGTCACCAACTGCTCCTTCATTTAATTTTCTTCTGTCAAAGGCATGATCGTTTCAAGTTTCGCCTTGAAACTGCTAGTCGCTTTTTTTATCAATGTGTCATTGGCCCCGATAACAGCAGGATGGTCTTCGCCAATTATTTTCACTTCTGTTTCCAGCTGGACGCCATATTTATCCAGAATGACTTCCTTAATGTGTTCGATCAGCTCAATATAATCCGTGGCTGTCGCATTGTCAATATTGACAATAAATCCGGCATGTTTAGTGGATACTTGTGCGCCTCCCCATTTCAGTCCCTGAAGGCCGGCATCCTGAATCAGTTTACCTGTGAAGTAGCCTGTAGGACGCTTGAAGACAGACCCGCAGGATGGGTATTCGAGCGGCTGTTTGGATGTTCTGAGATAGGTCAGCTCATCCATCTTCTCTTTGATCGCTTCAGGATCGCCTTCTGTCAGCTCAAATACGACTTCCAGCGCGATTTCATCTGTCTCCTGAAGCTTGCTGTGACGATAAGAAAATTCCATTTCGTCATTCGTCCGTTCGAAAATTTCGCCGTCACGGGTAAGGACCGTGACTTTACGGATCACTTCTCTCACTTCCCCGCCGTAAGCTCCAGCATTCATGTATACTGCCCCACCAATGCTTCCCGGGATTCCACAGGCGAACTCAAGTCCGGTAAGACTGGACTGATACGCCCGTTTACTGACTTCGATAAGAGGTGCACCCGTTAGTACTCTAATGCTGTTCTCTTTTACTAAGATCTGGTTCATGTCCGTCAGAATGATGACAGCCCCACGGATTCCCCCATCTTTCACAATAAGGTTGCTGGCATTCCCAAGAATAGTGACTGGCCAGCTCTGCTCATATAACCATTTAACCAATGCCTGAACTTCTTCTTTCGTTTTCGGAAAGATCAGTGCATCTGCCGGTCCACCTGTTTTAGTATAAGTATATTTAGATAAAGGTTCATTCTCTTTTATTGTTGCGTTTGGAAAATACTTTTTAAGTTTTTTTACATTCATTATAATCGATTGTCCTCTCGTTAACGCCTGGATCCTTTAATGATCTGCCACGGATCCAATTTCATGACTTGATGGCATTCGGATCTTGTTAGCATGCAAATCACACTAATTTTAACACTAATGCGTCTGAATGTGTACAATTACCGGGAATTGTCATCTAATCGTCAAGTCTTAAATCATAGCCTAAAGAGGTTTCTTCTGCAAATCTGTCAAAATAATCCTTTTGGACGATACCTAAGTAGTGCTTGTCCTCCTTAAGCTCGACAGTCGGATCAATCTTCAGGTTCAGCTTCCGGAAGAAAGATCTTACATGCATCCAGATTGTCCTGCTTTTTATCTATCCTTAGAACTTCTGTATAACAATGCGTCAACTCTTCTCCCAATGTATCAAAAGCTGTTGATCGACACAAGTGAAGCAGATGTAAAAAACGATCGAAAACAGACCCTTCTTGTCCAGATTGATGACTTATTGGCAAAGAAAGAAGAACTCCTCCAATCAGGATGATCAAAAGTGCTGCGAGAGTGATTTTTAAACTGTTCGTGCAGTTTCTTATTTTTAAAAGCAACTGGGTCATGTGTTCACCTCGTTTTAATTCGGTTAATCCAGCGTACTAAAATCATCATTAACAGTGGGCTGATAACATCAGGTTTAAAGTGCTCGCATGACTGATAGTCAGACAAATCTCCTCATAAAAGTTTACAGGATATTTAATTGTTGCTATTTTAGTTAAGAGGGATTATAATTATCAGGACAAATGAATACTGTACGGGAGTAACAGGCAGGATATTTTCTGTTGCAGTGCCACCAATCGTAGATGACTCATCTGCTGGTGCTGCATTAAATTGTGAGACGTATACGGAATAGGCCTTCCGTATGCGTCTTTTTTTATCTATTGCTTCCGATTAGTAGAAAGGATAATTAGATGGATTACTATAAACGTAAGAGTGAAGAAGTTCTAACAGAACTGAATGCTTCCCGTGAAGGGCTGACTACAAAGGAGGTAACCAGTCGCCTGGAGCAGTATGGCTTAAACGAAATTGCTCAAAAGGATCGACGCTCGATTCTCTCCCTATTTATCGAATCGTTCAAGGATCCTATGGTCATCGTTCTGCTGATCGTGGCCATCATTCAGGTCCTGATCGGCGAACAGCTCGAACCACTGATCATTTTTACAGTTCTGATACTGAACTCTCTTCTAAGTGTCGTGCAGACAAAAAAAGCGGAAGATTCATTGGAATCTCTTCGTAAGATGGCATCACCCAGCGCCAAAGTACTGAGAGATGGATCGACTCAATCGATCGAAGCTAAAAACATCACAGTGGGTGATATTGTTGTACTGGAAGCGGGAGATAATATTCCTGCCGACGGTCGCCTGGTAGAAGCTGAATCGCTTCAAGTCCAGGAGGGGTCGCTGACTGGGGAATCAGTTTCATCTGAAAAAAGAACAAATGAGCTGGCTGAAGATACGCCTCTTGCCGACCGAATCAATATGGTCTACAGTGGAACGCTGGTCACTTACGGACGAGGGAACTTTGTCGTCACTGCAATCGGAGAGTCCACTGAAATGGGGAAAGTGGCTCAGCTGATTCAAGGCGCTTCTTCCAAACAGACGCCTCTGCAGCGTAAACTGGAACACTTCAGTAAGAAACTGGGCTGGGCTATCCTGCTTCTGTCTATTCTCATATTCGCTATTCAAGCAGGGCGTATCTTCTTAGGTAATGCTGAAGATATTACAGTCCCATTGTTGGATGCATTTATGTTTGCCGTTGCTGTCGCTGTTGCTGCCATTCCTGAAGCTCTGCGGTCGATCGTGACCATCGTTCTCTCAGTGGGTACAAATAAGATGGCTAAACAGCATGCCATCATCAGACAGCTTCCAGCCGTAGAAACGCTCGGATCCACCAGTGTGATTTGTACAGACAAAACAGGTACCTTGACTCAAAATAAAATGACTGTGGTCGATGCCTACATTCCAAATGGTGAATCCAATCTGTTCTCCGGTGATCCTGAAAAATGGACTGAGTCCGAACAGATCCTGATGCAGGTCGCGACCCTGACGAATGACTCCACATTAAGTGAAAACGGAGAATCAAGTGGCGATCCCACTGAAGTTGCACTGATCGCATACAGTAATAAACAAAATCTGCCTTACGACACTGTACGTAAAACCTACCCACGTCTTGCAGAACTGCCGTTTGATTCCAGCCGTAAACGCATGTCTACTGTGCATGAGATTGATGGAGAAAAAAGGCTTCTGGTCAAAGGCGGCCCAGATGTCATCTTCTCTCTCTGTTCAAAAATTAAAATGAACGGGGAAGTCGTCTACTTAACCGAAGAGCTTCAAAAAGAACTGGTGGAGCAGAACGAGTACTTTTCTGATCAGGCTATGCGTGTACTGGCTTTTGCCTATAAGCCAATCGATAAAGAAGACATTGATGTGGAGGACGAAAATGATCTGATTTTTGTTGGACTGCTGGCT
The DNA here is from genome assembly GCF_039522005.1 of Alkalibacterium indicireducens. Lineage (NCBI taxonomy): Bacteria > Bacillati > Bacillota > Bacilli > Lactobacillales > Carnobacteriaceae > Alkalibacterium > Alkalibacterium indicireducens. The sequence goes on along the minus strand of NZ_BAAADA010000026.1, from coordinate 10,375 downwards.
ATGATCGATCCTCCTCGTCAGGAAGTCTACCACGCAGTAGAAGATGCTACTGCTGCAGGAATCAAGACAATTATGATTACAGGAGACCATAAAACGACTGCACGGGCAATCGCCAGAGATCTGAATATTTCCAGTGAAGGCGACCTGGCACTTACCGGGCAGGAATTGGATGCCTTGTCTGATAATGAACTAATGGAAACCCTGGAAAAAATCACTGTCTACGCTCGAGTCACACCTGAAAACAAAATACGTATTGTAAATGCTTGGCAGGATAAAAACCAGATAACTGCGATGACAGGTGACGGCGTCAATGATGCACCCGCCCTTAAACAGGCCGATATAGGAATAGCCATGGGCAGTGGAACTGATGTCGCTAAAGATGCTTCAGATATGATCCTCACAGACGACAACTTCGTTTCGATCGTCAAGGCAGTAGCTGTTGGTCGAACGATTTACACCAACATTAAGAAAGCTATCGCTTATCTTTTCTCCGGTAACCTTGGAGCTGTTATTGCTATCCTGTTTGCTTTGATTATGAACTGGATCAGTCCATTTACGGCGCTGCAGCTGCTGTTCATCAATCTGGCCAATGATTCACTGCCTGCAATTGCGTTAGGTCTCGAACCTAAAGAACCGAATGTCATGAAAGAAAAACCGAGAGATCCAGATGAAACGATTTTCTCCGGTCAAACACTTCAGACTGTCATATTCAGAGGAAGTCTGATCGGGCTGGCTGTCATTATTTCTCAGTTTATAGGGCTGCTGAACTATACACCTGAAATTAGTGTCGCCATGGCCTTTACTACCCTGATTCTGGCTCGTACCCTGCAAGTCTTTCCTGCTCGATCTATCACTCAGACGAGTGTGGAAGCAGGCTTCTTTAAAAATAAATTTGTCCTGATCGCTTTCGTTGTCTGTTCTGGCTTGTATAGTCTAACACTACTTCCTAGTGTCAGAGGAGTCTTCTCGATTCCTGACTCATTTGGATTTGTGCAGTGGGCTATCGCTGCCGGACTTGCCCTCAGCACGACAGTCATCATGGAGCTGAGAAAGAAAGTTCTGCCATTTAAATAAATTCATGTTATCAAAAAAACAGTGCGTTTCCCTTATTACAGGGAGCCGCACTGTTTTAGTTTAATTACTTTTCATCAGCTCGTCGACATAATTGACTGTATCTGGTTGGTTCTCTTCAATCTCTCTGATTTTATCTGCAAACTGAGGCAGATGATCTTTGTGAGCATAAAGCATCTGATCAAGTATATCTTTTGCAACGACTCCTCCTGGCACTAGCGGGTTGACGATAAATGCACTTAATGCACGATTATAGTCTCCATCGATTGCAGCACGGATGACGGTTTCTTCCATCCCTTTCATACTTTGGATGACGCCTCTCGCTTCAGGAGTGAAGGTTCCCCAGTTATAGGGCTCAAATCCGTGAGACGTGACCACCCCAGATACTTCTACAGCACAGTCATATGGCAGGTCTGTAACTGTTCCATTATTCTCGGTCGAAACGACCATTTCTGTGCGAAGATCGTTTTGAATTGCAGCAATGATTTCACACGCTGCATCACTATAATGTGTGCCTCCACGCTGGGACAGCTCTTCAGGCTTATAATCCAATTCAGGATCCTTGTAAAGCTCGAACAATCTCGCTTCGGTTTTCTTAACAACTTGAGCTCTGGTTTCCCCTTTCTCAAATTCCTCAATCGAGTGCTTCAGCATCTCATCTTCTGCATAATAATATCTATGGTAACCGCATGGAAGCATCTCAAGCGCTATGATCTGTTCGTAATGGAAACTGGCATTGTGAATATTTTTCAGATGGCTTTCCTGATCCTCGTCAGTCGGTTTGTAAATCGCATCGATGACTTCGTGTGTCCGCTCCAGCCCCTGCTTGTCCCAGACACGGTGCCAGTGGAAGTGGTTGATTCCGGCGAACTTGAAGAACAAGTCTTCTTCCGGGATATCCAGTTTTTCGGCAGCCATTTTTCGGTGGCCGATCGGCACATTACACAGACCTACTGTTTTCTTCCATCCACCATGCTTGATTGCCGCTTCTGTTACCATTCCAGCTGGATTTGTGAAGTTAACCAGCCAGGCATCCGGACACTGTGTTTTCATGTCTTCAATGATACCGAGAATAACGGGAATAGTACGGAAAGCTTTAAACATTCCCCCGGCTCCATTTGTCTCCTGCCCCAGTACGCCATGTGACAACGGGATACGCTCATCTTTCACTCGTGCATCCAGAAGTCCAACTCTAAATTGTGTGGTGACAAAGTCAGCATCTTTTAAAGCTGATTTTCTATCTAATGTCAGCGTAACTTTCCAGTCGAGCCCTGCTGCTTTGACCATTCGTCTGGCCATTGCGCCAACAATATCCAGTTTGTGTTTACCGGCTTCGATATCTACAAGTACGATCTCACTGATTGGAAGTAAGTCTTTGCGCTTAATATATCCTTCGATCAGTTCAGGTGTATAACTGGACCCTCCACCGATTGTTACAATTTTCAATCCATCTTTTGCCATGTGTGCTTCCTCCTAATTTTAGTCTGCAAAATTCTTTACAAGCCAAGCTTAATGTATGTAATTGATTACAGACAAGCGCTTTCTTTATTTGTTTTGTTATCAGTCAGATTGATAACTGATAAGCTCTTTAAAACAGACTTTGTGTCAGAGAAGAACACCCCTTCTGTAATAGAATCTACACAATTAATGCAGTCTGTTCGCTTGAAGTATGGGACAGTCATGCTATACTTTGACATACTGAACAATGATTAATATAAACAAAGATAAAGAGGAGCATTTATGAATTTTACTGCAATAGATTTTGAAACAGCCAACCGCCAGACACACAGTGCCTGTTCTGTGGCATTGACGATTGTAAGAGACAGTGAGATTGTCGACGAGTATTATTCACTGATCCAGCCTGAGACTTGGTTTGACCGCATCAACACTCAGATACACGGCATTAGAGAAACGGATGTCCTTGATTCACCTAAGTTTCCTGAAGTATGGAATGAAATGAATCAGTACTTCACTAGAGACCAACTGGTGATTGCTCACAATATGCCATTTGACAAACGCATCCTAACTGGCACATTGTCTTATTACGGCTTACAGATCCCTCAGTTTAAAACCTTATGTACCGTCCGTTCCTCCCGGGCTCTGCTTAAAATTCTGCCGAATCATAAACTGAACACAGTAGCGGCTTATTATGGTATTCCGTTTAATCACCACCATGCTTTGGAAGATGCACGAGCGTGTGCGACAATTCTTCTGAATCAGGAAAAAGAATTTGGACAATCAACGCTGACCCGTTTTATTAAGTAGAATGGATAATAAGCAGGTAACATGACGGCGGGAGCTGGGTGCTATTGTGGCGACTGCTCCCTCAATCTGAGTCCATTTCCATCTGAATTCCGGTGTTACGTAAATATGGAAGGTCATACCAAATGTCATAAAAGCAAAAAATGCTGGACACTCCCCAATCATTTAGGGAATGTCCAGCATTTTTCTATAATACTAACCTGCTCATCTGACAAACATCGAGGTATTCACCAGCGTCCTTGACACCATATTTCATGATTGCTTCAAGATCGAAACCTAAAGACTCATACAGAGCTCGGCCGCGCGTGTTCCTGTGCTGAACCTGCAGCTGAAGACGCTTGATCACTTCGGACTCCTGTGCCCAGTCAATCAGGTCTTCCATCATCAGTCGACCCAGTCCCATACCCCAGTAATCCTTGTCGATCACAATGCCGATGTCTCCAATGTGCCTGATCTTCGGTTTGGAAGAAGCATGGATCGAAGCAATCCCGATGACTTGTCCATCAACAACTGCAAGGAGTATTGTATTGTTATCTGAATGATAAATTTTGTCCAGCTCTTCAGCTTCTTCTTCAACAGTGATACCCAGTCCTTCTTCCCCCTGGGTCATAAACCCTGTCTGAGTGGCTGTCCGATTCAGCAGATCGATGACTGCTTCGGCATCGTCCGGTATCGCTTCTCTGATAGTACAGTCCAGTGTCTGCTCTTTTACCATATCAAACTCACTCCAATCGTTCTAATACTTCTCTGTACTGGTCACCTTGGGCCGAGAATTTGATTTCACGGTCATTCAGATTGTCTGACGTATTGATTGACACTGCTATAAATTCTTCAGGAAGATCTTCTTTCATAAATGATCCCCATTCGACGACCGTGATTCCTTCGCCATAAAAATAATCATCCAGACCCAGGTCCTCATCTTCTGAATCTTCCAGTCGATAAAGATCCATGTGGTATAATGGGAGTTTTCCATCTGTGTATTCCTTTATCAATGTGTAGGTCGGACTTTTTACTGCCCTGCTTATACCTAGTGCCTCGGCTATACCTTTTGTAAAAGTTGTTTTCCCTGCTCCAAGCTGTCCTTCGAGAAGGAGCGTCATTCCGGGTTTCAGCTGATCAGCCAGTCGCTTGGCCAGTGCTTTTGTTTCTTCTTCACTGTGTGTGATCACTTTCATCATAATCCCTCATCATAAAAAATATACTTTATAGTACCATACCTGAACGTGTTTGTGCACATCAAAAAAGAGCCAGCGGATGCTGACTCTTCTTGCTATCCCGTTATTCGCCTAGTGCATTTTTTCCTAGAAACGCCCACAGCATCCAGATCGTCTGGTCGACATAGGTTTTCTGTTCAGTCAGAATATCTACGGTTACATCATCGTTCGCTTCATCAAACATGTCGATTCCTTTAGATAATTCATCTCTCAATGTTTCAAAATCATGAACGACTGATTCGATCATGTCTTCTTCACCTAAATGCTTCTCACCTGGTGCTTCTTTAATCGTTGAGTGATCGATAAATTCTTTCAAAGTAGAATACGGTTCGCCGCCCAGCTGCAGCAGTCTTTCTGCAGTTGCGTCAAAATGTTCTGTCAGTTCGTCATAGTACTCTTCGAGCTTTACATGCAGTTCGAAAAATGCCGGTCCTTTTATATACCAGTGTGCCTGGTGCAGTTTAATATAGAAAAGGCCCTGAGTTGCTACCAGATTGTTCAGATAACTTGTTACTGATTCTGTTGCCATTGATCAAACGCCTCCTAAAATATTTGTTCTTTCTATAGTTTATGATACATCCCTCACAATATCAATTGAAATGCTCAAAAAAAACAGAAGAAGTAAGGACTTCTTCTGGTTCATTTATCATGTTCCCTAAGGTCCAACTGTCAGGACAGCGCCGTCCAGTTCAGTTTCTCTTCCACCTAATACTGCAGTAGGATTCAACGCATAATTTCCTGGTCCAAGTGGCTGACCATCGATCAGCATATCCCAACGAAGAAATGTTCACCTCTTGGTACGTTCTGACTAACAGCCGTTTCCGTCAGCAGTTCGCCTGTATCAGCATTTCGGACACGCAATGAGAACTGATCGACATCTGTCGTCAGATTGGCTAACCCGACCAGCAGGCCGTCCATCAGACCGAATTGTACGTCATTCAGAAGCGGGAAATCCGGTTCCTGAATAAACAGGATAGTCGGTACATCATATGACTTGACTCCATCACTAATTGTAAAGGTGCCCTCGACATAACCCGGTTCCAGATTAGAGGCAGCCACCTGTACATTGAAGTTGAATGAATTTGATCTGCCGGCCTGAATATTCAGATTGTTGCTGTTGCTGACTTTGATCCCGTTGTTTCCGGAAAAACTGACAGTATGACGTTTTCTGCTGTCTGACAGATTATGAATCTCAAAGCTCTGTCTTCGTACCTCTCGTCCTTTCTGCTTCTCGAAAACACCGAAAGAATGACTGCCAGGAATGATAAGAGTTTCAGCCTCGATCGCCTGAAGCACACGAACACTTCCTGCTCCTTGTGTATTATGCGGATACACTTGACCCTCTCTGTCAGTAAGCTGTTCAGCTGTGTTCAGTGAACTACCCACCACTTAAATCCTCCGGATTTTGAAGTGGGGGCTTCCTACGAACTCCATTCTTGTCTGCACAGGTTTCATGCAGACAGAGGAATCGGATATGGGTAGGCTCAAA
>NZ_BAAADA010000026.1:0-4295 GCF_039522005.1 Alkalibacterium indicireducens | reverse complement strand
TGAGAATGACATTAACCACTTCAAGCTATCGCTTGACCGAAATTCATCTCCCACTTTCACTGGTGCTTCGCACCCATACGCTTAGAAGTGGGAGACTTCTTTCGGAATTACGTTAAAGCAGCCTTAACAAAATCGACGCTCCAGTCCGGGTGAGCTTCAAGGATAAGAGCTGCTGCCCCAGCTACATGAGGAGCGGCCATACTTGTTCCCTGTAGAGATGCATACGCTGGACCAGGTACTGTACTGATAATGCTGACACCAGGTGCGACCACATCGGGTTTTATCATCCAGTTCGTCATAACAGGTCCTCTGGAAGAGAAGTCTGCCACTGTTTCGCCAACAATATGACTAAATGAAGCTTCAATTGTCACTGTATTAAAGCCATTCTCCAGATCCTGCAGCAGTTTTTGTCCATCTTCAAGAGAAGCCATCAACGTCGGAACTGCCATGCCAGGTATTTCAGGCTGAGTACCTGCTACATTATTGAAAAGGATCGCACCAACAGCTCCAGCCTCAGCTGCATTCTGAGCTTTTTCGACAAATGGATATTCTCCTCTTTGAATCAAGGCAATCTTACCTTCGACATCGAGAGAAGCAAATTCCTCAGGACTGCCCAGTCCGGCATAAACATATTCTAAGGTCTGACCGTTTAGTGCAAGTAGAGCATCTTCACCAGGATATCCCATCACTTCAATTGAAGGGAAGACTTGAGCTGATTCTGTGTTGACTGAAGCTTCGAATACATTGTAAGGAAGTTGTGTAGCACCGACTGAAATGGCATCTCTTGATGTTCCAGGAGACCCTGCTGTCCAGTTCTGAGGACCAGCATTTCCGTTAGCAGTGACAGCTACTACACCTTCGCCCATAGCGGTGTCCAGAGCGATAGAAGTAGGGAAGTCAGGATTATTGACCGTCGCACCTAATGACAGGTTCATTATATCTGCCCCATCTTCGACTGCCCGTTCGATCGCAGCGACGACATCACTCGTTGTTCCGCTTCCTCCCGGACCAAGTACTCGGTAGGCAAGCAGGTTCGCATCAGGTGCTACCCCTTTGATCTGTCCGTTTCCAGCTATGGTACCCGCCACATGCGTCCCGTGATTCGTTGCCAGAGCCGGATTCAGAACATCTTCAATCAAGGTCTCCTGAGGATCATCGTCATTATCTACAAAATCCCATCCTTTATAGTCACCGAAAGCATGAACCAGAGCCGGATGTGTATAATCCACTCCAGTATCAATCACTGCGACCGTTACTCCTTTTCCAGTGTACCCGGTATCCCAGGCTTCAAAAGCCTCTATGTAAGGTGCGCTGTCCAGCATTTCTGGAGTGACTTCGTTGACATCGAACTGCTGTGTATCAGTCACTTCATACTCCTGATCAGGATAGACTGATTTGACACCCTCGATCATCAGAAGCTTACCGATATCACTTTCAGACAGGTCGACAGAAAAGCCTGAGAAAAGCTGATCGTATTCCTGATTGACTTCGGCCTGTCCACCGGCTGCTGCTAATTCATTTAGAATGCGTTCCCGTTCTACAGATAATCTGAACTCAGACTGAGTACGTCCCTGCTGTTTTGCCTGAAGGACCGCTTCTTCTTCAAGTTCAACAATGACTGTTAAAATGTCATCCGACAGCAGATCTGAATCCAGATGAAGTTTTGGACTAGATCCTTCTGAATTCCCACCGTTTCCTTCTGCACTGACTTGGCTGATTGACGATACGGAAGATATCCCTAATAGTAGAGACATCGATCCTGCTAAAATTGAAGTGAACTTATTTTTCATTTGACTACTCCTTTTCTCCTTAATCGAATCATTAACATTTTATAATAAATATCCATTATTTTTTAATAAGATATTAATAAAGAGACTAGCATACCTTATTATGAACTGCAACACTTTTTATAACATAAACAAATTATTACTATTTATATTCAAGTTGTTCTATTCAGCACACTTCCTCCTGCCAAAAAACACTTATTCTTTTTTACTCAGTGATTGTATCTTTTTCGACAGGTTTACCTTAATCAGTTATACTTATACATGAATGACAAGGAGGAAATTCTATGACTCAAGTAAGAAAAATCATCACTGGAGTGATCCAGGAAAACTGTTATTTAATCTATTCAGGATCAGATGCACTTATTGTCGATCCTGGGGATGAAACAAGTAAAATCAAGGATGAACTGGAAGAGCTGGGTGCGCGGCCTTTAGCAATCTTGTTGACACACACGCATTATGATCACATTGGCGCACTAGAAGACCTTAGAGTCGATTATGATATCCCAGTTTATGTCAGCCCGGAAGAAGTGGACTGGCTCGGGGATCCCTCTAAAAACCTTTCTGTTTACGGTTCAAATGAAATAACAGCAAGAGAGGCAGAATTTACTTTCAATCCTGCAGAAACCGTATCGATCGGTCCATTTACATTTGAAGTCGTCTCAACTCCAGGACATTCTCCTGGCGGCGTAAGTTTCATTTTTGTAAAAGATGGCTTCGTTCTTTCAGGCGATGCCTTATTCAAAGGCAGTATCGGCAGAACCGACCTGCCCGGAAGCGAACCGGAAAAATTGATTCCCTCAATAAAAAAAGAACTCTTCAAACTTTCCGATGATACCATTGTCTACTCAGGACATGGCATGCAGACGACGATCGGTAACGAAAAACAGACAAATCCATATTTCAATTAGAAAAGAGGTCTAGGCGATTGAAACGAATTTTATTACTTCACACTGGCGGAACCATTTCGATGAGTACAGACCAGCGTACAGGAGCGGTAAAGCCAAGCGACGAGCATCCGCTACACCAGTACAGTCACTTGTTTGAAGAAAATCTGGAAATTATTGAAGAGGATATCTTTCAGCTTCCTTCTCCTCATGTGACACCGCATGATATGCTTAGCCTTCAGAAAAGACTGATTCAAGCCGCTGAAGAAAACATTTATGATGGAGCAGTCATTACTCATGGCACAGATACACTTGAAGAAACAGCCTATTTTCTAGACCTTACTCTAGATATTCCTTTTCCTGTAGTTCTCACAGGAGCTATGCGCCCTATTGATGAACTTGGTTCAGACGGCGTACGTAACTTGCAGAATGCTATATGGACCTCTCTTTCTCTTGATGCGAGAGATAAAGGGGTACTGGTTGTTCTAAACGAAGAGATTCATACAGCGCGGTATGTTACAAAAACACATACAACAAATGTTGCTACTTTCAGAACCCCCACTTTCGGACCGATCGGTATCGTTTCAAAGCATGAAGTTCGGTTCTTTCAGAAACTGATTTTCAACGAAACGTATCCAATCGAAAAAGCTGATAAGAACGTCTGTATGCTTAAGTCTTATGCGGGTATGGACAGTACGCTGTTTGATGCCCTGCTCAGTACTGATCTGGACGGCTTGGTCATAGAGGCACTCGGTGCTGGTAATTTGCCCCCTGCTGCTTTACCGGGACTAAAGAAAATTCTTGAAAAAAATATTCCTGTCGTTATTACTTCCAGAGCATTTAATGGAATAGCTCAGGATATCTATGCTTATACAGGCGGAGGTAAACACTTGAAAGAGCTTGGAGTGATATTTGCCCCAGGACTTTCAGGTCCGAAAGCACGAATTAAACTGCTGATTCTTTTGGAACAGGCTTTTGATAATAAACAGATCGACTTGATCTTTAAAAAATAAAGCACACACCTTAATTCAAAAAAAATAAGCCCGAGGCAAGCGATATATGTCGCTTGCCTCAGGCTTATTTGTCGAATTTAAATGATCTGAATGCTTTATCTAAAATAGCCGAGAAGACCCCCACTTCTTACGAAGTGTAAAGTGGGGGATGAATCGGCTTCGGACACGGGGTGGCTTTAGCCGTCCCGATTGTCCGATTGTTCGAGTGCTGTTTGAATCAAGTGAAAAATTGTTTGAGTACGAGTACCGAACCCTTTCTGCTCTTTGTACTTGTCCACCCTATCGAGCAATGTCTTCGGAAATCGTAAAATAACTGATTGCTTTTCCATTGTTTTCACTCCTTAATGATATACAAATAATATCTAAAATGATACAATAAGTATATCATTTAAAGGGGGTGGAAATCAATGAGACACAAAGCCTATAAGTTTCGCCTCTACCCGAACAAAGAGCAGGAAATCCTGATTGCGAAGACGATTGGGTGCAGTCGGTTCGTCTTCAACCATTTCCTTGCAAAATGGAACGAGCTGTACGAAAGCACGGGCAAAGGACTGAGCTACAATTCCTGCTCCGCTCAACTGACCGAACTAAAGAAAGAAATCGACTGGCTA
>NZ_BAAADA010000025.1:0-17149 GCF_039522005.1 Alkalibacterium indicireducens | reverse complement strand
TCATCCAACCCCATTATAAAGGACTTTTTTATATCATGAAACAGTTAAATTTTTAATGCAACACTAGTGATAGCGATATAAAAAGGTAATAGGTAATGTTTGATAAAACGATGTGGTGCATACTTATAAAAGCACACAACAACATTTAAAGGAGGAGCAATATGTCGCAGGAAGCATTAGGAATGATCGAGACAAAAGGATTGATCGGCTCAATCGAAGCAGCAGATGCAATGGTAAAAGCTGCTAACGTCACATTGATTGGCAACGAAAAAATTGGATCTGGTCTGGTTACAATAATGGTAAGAGGTGATGTGGGTGCAGTGAAGGCTGCAGTAGATGCCGGAATAACTGCTGCCGAAAGAGTTGGAACGGTAGTATCAAGCTATGTTATTCCAAGACCACATACGGATGTTGAAAAAATCTTACCTGTCAAAGGTGATGATGACAAATGAATAGTCAAGATCAATTGATAAACAGTATTTTAAGTAGAGTAATGGACAAAATAGATAATAATAACGAGCAGAACATTTTCTCGAAAGGAGATTTAACTATGGCGAATAACGCAAGCGGTTTAACAGAATATATCGGATCAACAAAAACTGGGGATACAATCGGTTTAGTTATTGCAAATGTAGACTCACAGTTACTGGATGCAATGAAATTGGAAAAATCATATCGATCCATTGGTATTATAGGTGCAAGGACGGGTGCCGGGCCTCATATTATGGCTGCTGATGAAGCGGTTAAGGCTACAAATACAGAAATCGTTCTAATAGAATTGCCTCGTGATACTAAAGGCGGTGCCGGTCACGGCTCTCTGATCGTTTTTGGTGGAGAGGATGTATCTGACGTCAAACGGGCTGTTGAAGTGACCCTTCAAGAAGTGGAAAGAACATTTGGAGATGTCTATGCGAACGATGCTGGACATCTGGAATTGCAGTACACAGCTCGAGCCAGCTATGCCATCAATAAAGCATTTGGGGCACCAGTTGGGAAGTCATTCGGATTGATCGTAGGTGCTCCAGCAGCAATAGGGCTGGTTATGGCAGATGCGGCCGTAAAATCTGCTAATGTCGAGGTCGTGGGCTATGGATCACCCGGTAATGGAGGCACCAGCTACTCAAATGAAGCAATCTTACAGATTACAGGAGATTCTGGTGCAGTTCGTCAGGCAGTTATCTCTGCGAGAGAAATTGGTAAGAAAATGCTGTCCAGTCTAGGAGATGAACCTACCAGTAGTGCTTCATCATACATTTAACAGGAGGTAGTAAATATGAAGTCAAAACGATTTGAAGCTTTAGCGAACAGACCGGTCAACAAGGACGGATTTGTAAAAGAATGGATCGAAGAAGGATTTGTTGCAATGGACAGTCCAAAGGATCCTAAACCAAGCATCCGCATTGAAAACGGAGAAATAGTGGAGCTGGATGGAAAACGTAAAGAAGATTTCGACTTAATCGATAGTTTCATTGCAGCGTATGGTATTAACAAAGAAAATGCTGAAAAAGTCGTCAAGATGAGTTCTCAGGAATTAGCTAACAAACTTGTGAACCCTAATATTTCGCGTTCAGATTTAATTGAGCTTACCTCAGCGATGACTCCTGCTAAGGTGTGTGAAGTTGTCAGCTATATGAACGTAGTAGAAATGATGATGGCTGTCCAAAAAATGAGATCTAGAAAAAAACCAGCGACCCAGTCACATATTACCAATGTACGAGACAATCCGGTTCTGCTGGCAGCAGATGCAGCTGAAGGGGCATTTAGAGGTTTTGATGAACAAGAAACGACTACTGCAGTTGCCCGCTATGCTCCCTTGAATGCCATTAGTATTATGATTGGATCAAATATAGGAAAACCTGGAACTATGACACAATGCGCTTCTGAAGAAGCTACAGAACTAAACTTAGGTATGCGAGGATTCACTGCTTATGCAGAAACTATCTCAGTTTACGGGACAGAAGACGTTTTTACAGATGGTGACGACACCCCATGGTCTAAAGGATTTTTAGCTTCTGCTTATGCTTCTCGAGGTATAAAGATGCGTTTTACTTCCGGTACAGGATCAGAAGTGCAGATGGGATTTGCTGAAGGGAAGTCCATGTTATATCTTGAGGCAAGATGTATCTTCCTGACTAAGGCTGCTGGTGTACAAGGCTTACAAAACGGCTCCATCAGTTGTATTGGTATCCCTGCCGCTGTTCCGTCAGGTATCCGTGCTATTCTGGGAGAAAATCTTATTACAGCGATGATGGATCTGGAGAACGCTTCAGGAAATGATCAGACATTCTCTCACTCCGATATGCGTCGTACTGCGAGATTAATGATGCAGTTCTTACCAGGGACAGATTATATATCTTCTGGCTATTCTGCTACACCGAACTACGATAATATGTTCGCCGGATCGAATACAGATGCTGAAGATTTTGATGATTATAATGTTATCCAGCGAGATCTGAGAGTAAACGGTGGGTTACAACCTGTTACAGAAGAAGATGTTGTGCGTGTAAGAAATAAAGCAGCCAGAGCAATTCAAGCTGTGTTTGACTATCTGGGACTGCCGGCCATAACAGAAGAAGAAATCGAAGCGGCTACTTATGCACATGGAACGAAAGATGTGCCTCACCGTAATGTCGTTGAAGATTTAAAAGGTGCAACAGATATCTTGAATAGAGGAATTACAGGATTGGATATAGTAAAAGGACTGGCTGAAAACAACTTTAAAGATGTGGCGGAAAGTGTGCTGAACCAATTGAAACAGCGTACAGCAGGTGACTTCCTGCAAACTGCCTCAATTTTTGATAAAGACTGGAATGTCATTTCAGCCGTCAATGCTCCTAATGACTATGCCGGGCCTGGTACAGGGTACCGTTTAGACGGAGAAGATTGGGAAAAAATCAAAAATATTCCAAACGCAATTGACCCTAGAGATATTTAGGAGGAGGGATAAACATGACAGAAATTAATGAAAATTTATTACGAACAATTATTGAAGAGGTAATTCGTGAAATGGGAGACAGTAGCGATAAAGTGTCTTTCAAACAGCAGAAAACAGGAGTACCTGCTAATGAAGAAGACTGGCTTAAAAATAGCGGTGAAGCCCAATCCGGCACATCTGAAGATGAAGTAGTCATTGCAGTTGCCCCAGCTTTTGCAGCATCTCAAACAACGAATATTGTCGGTGTTCCCCATAAGGAAATCATCAGACAGATCGTAGCCGGAGTTGAAGAAGAAGGATTAAATGCCCGACTGATCAAAGTTTATAAAACATCCGATGTTGCATTTGCTTCAGTTGAAGGAGACCGTTTGTCAGGGTCCGGGATATCCATCGGATTGCAGTCCAAAGGAACAGCGGTTATTCATCAACGTGAACTGCAGCCACTGTCGAATCTGGAGCTGTTCCCACAGGCGCCGCTATTAACTTTAGAAACTTATCGTGCGATCGGAAAAAATGCAGCTAAATACGCAAAAGGCGAATCACCTACACCAGTGGAAACACTCAATGATCAGATGGCTCGTCCTAGATACCAGGCATTGTCTGCTTTACTGCATATCAAGGAAACTAAAGAAATAAGAAAAGGTACAAATGCACAAGAATTTACTATAAATATATAAGGAAGTGAAATTATGACTACAGAAGTTGAAAACATGGTTAGAAAAATTCTGGAAGATATGAACAATGGGAATACAACTACAACGGTTTCATCATCCACTAGCAAATCAGGTTCAGCTAAACAATCTGATTTTGGAAATGTCACTGTTAAAGATTACCCGATCGCCCAGAAACATCCGGAATGGGTAAAATCATCAACTGGAAAAACATTTAAAGATATTACTCTAGAGAACGTTATGAATGGCAACATTAAGCCGCAGGATGTCCGAATAACTGCCGATATTTTAAAAGCACAGGGAGATATCGCTAAAAGTGCAGGACGTCCGGCAATTACAAATAACTTTTCAAGAGCATCAGAGCTGACATTAGTACCGGATGAACGAGTTTTGGAGATTTATAACATGTTACGTCCTTACCGTGCGACTAAACAAGACCTAATGGATATTGCAAAAGAACTCGAATCGCAATATGATGCGAAAGTTACTGCAAACTTCATTCGTGAAGCAGCTGAAAACTACGAGAAACGCAAGAAATTAAAAGGTGACAACTGACAAATAAAGGAGAGAAATCTATGCATAGAATTGTTGGTGTGGATATTGGGAATTCTTCAACTGAAGCTGCGTTAGCAGAGGTGACACCAACGGGGAAAGTCAATTTTCTGAGTTCCTCCATTGCCAATACCACGGGTATAAAAGGAACCAGGAAAAATTTACATGGAATCTATGACTCCTTGAATATTTTATTGAAAAAAACAGACTTGACTATTAAAGACATCGATTTGATTCGTATAAATGAAGCTACTCCGGTTATAGGAGATGTAGCGATGGAAAACATTACGGAGACTATCATTACTGAATCTACTATGATAGGGCATAATCCAAAAACACCAGGAGGGATAGGTCTCGGAATCGGAGAGACTGTCTCTATCCTGGAATTATTGAATAAGCCTATGGAAGATATATTATATATAGTGGTTGTACCGAAATCTGTAGACTTTTCTTTAGTTGCTCAATTGATCAATGCCTATGAAACAAAGGGATATAGTATCGCTGGAGCTATTCTACAGGCAGATGATGGAGTACTGGTAAATAATCGTCTGAACAGACAAATTCCTATAGTTGACGAAATATCATTCATTGATAAAGTGCCGATGGGTATGCTGGCAGCGGTTGAAGTCGTAGAGCAGGGGAAAGTGATATCTCAACTATCTAATCCCTATGGTATTGCAACAGTATTCAATCTTTCGCCGGAAGACACAAAGAATATTGTTCCTATCGCAAGAGCACTGATAGGAAATCGTTCAGCAGTTGTCATCAAAACGCCTAAAGGGGATGTCCAGGCCAGAACGATTCCAGCTGGAACGATCAGTATTTATGAAAATAGCAGAATTCATACAGTAGATGTTTCAGATGGTTCCGAAAGAATCATGTCTCATGTATCCTCTTTGGATCACATCGATAATGTGATCGGTGAATCAGGAACTAACGTCGGCGGGATGCTTGAGAAAGTGAGAGCAACTATGGCAGATCTGACAGATAAGGAAATGTCGGATGTGTACATCCAGGATTTACTGGCTGTCGATACATTTGTCCCTTTAGATGTCAGAGGCGGACTTGCTGGCGAGTACTCAATGGAACAGGCAGTTGGAATTGCATCTATGGTCAAATCCGACCATCTTCAAATGTTCATCATAGCGAATGAAATTGAGAAAAAGTACAATGTCCCTGTTGAAATTGGTGGAGCTGAGGCAGAATCAGCTATCATGGGAGCTATTACTACACCTGGAACCGATACACCTTTAGCTATTTTAGATTTAGGTGCTGGTTCGACAGATGCCTCGATCATTAACAATCAGGGGAAAATCGTTTCAAATCATCTAGCCGGAGCAGGCGATATGGTGACAATGATAATAGATTCAGAATTAGGGCTTGAGGATAAGTATCTTGCTGAAGATATCAAGAAATATCCGTTGGCAAAGGTTGAAAGTGTCTTTCATATTCGTCATGAAGATGGAAGTGTTCAGTTTTTCAACGAACCACTGTCCCCTAATCTCTTTGCACGAGTGGTAATTGTAAAACCAGACGGGTTTTTACCTATTCCTTTAGAAGAATCGATTGAAAAAATAAGAATTGTGAGACAGACAGCAAAAGAACGTGTTTTCGTGACAAATACTATACGAGCACTGACAAAAGTAAGTCCTACTGGGAACATAAGAGATATTCCATTTGTTGTAATAGTAGGGGGATCTGCTCTGGATTTTGAAATTCCACAGCTAGTTACAGATGCTCTTTCAAAACATGCATTAGTTGCTGGAAGAGGGAACATTCGTGGTGAAGAGGGCCCACGAAATGCTGTCGCTACAGGACTGATACTATCTTACCTGAAAGAGAGGAAGTGAACTATGTCGCTCGTAGAAACTCAAAGACCAGAAATCATCATCAGTCTTCAAAAGATCGTAGATGACGAAACATTAAGTGAAATTTTGTTCGGAATCGAGGAAGAAGGAATTCCTTATTCTATTATCAGAAATGAGAACACGCCTGCAGTAGAAGCAGCACATGCCGCAGCACTGAAATCAAAACTTTCAGTTGGAATCGGATGTTCTGATAGAGAAGTTGTAGTTCATCAGAAAAATTTGAAACTGGAAAATTTTTTCTTTAAAATTTCGGACTATCAATCTAAATCTCCGGAATTAAAGCGAACTTTGGGGTGTAACGCGGCCAGGTTAGTGAAAGGAAATATATTCAAAGTAGAAAAAGAGTTGGAGGTGTCATTTTGAACGATGCACTCGGTTTAATAGAAGTTAAGGGACTGTCATCAGCTGTCAATGTGGCAGATACCATGCTGAAAGTTGCATCAGTAGAACTGTTAGGAATTGAAAAGGCTAATGGATTTGGCTGGATGACAATCAAAGTATCTGGAAATGTCGGGGCTGTAAAAGCTTCTGTAGATTCTGGTACTACTAAAGCGAAAGAGTCTGACGCATTTGTTTCATCAATAGTCATCCCAAGACCTGCTGAAGGGATAAAAGACCCATTCTTAAAAATGAAACAGCCAGAGGATTCATCAGTAGTAACAGGAGATAAGTATAAACCAGAAAAAAAATCTTCAAAACAGACTGTTAAGGATGAAGAGTCCGAAGAAAAGAAGAAAGATGATAAAGAAACACTTAAGGTAACGAGTGTAAAATCAGATTCAAAGCAGACTGAAAAGCCTGACAGTGGCAATAAAAGTGCAACAGCGTCCGGTAAAGATGAAAATGGAACGTCGAGCAATGAAGTAGTGAAAAAAAATTTCAATAAACCTAAAGATTCCAGTAGACAAAAACCCAAGACTAAAAGGACTGTTTCCAGAAGTGAATCGTCTAAGAAAGACAGGGAAGATACCAGCAAGACCGATCAGAAAAGGTTGACTAATAAAACGAATTAAGGAGATGAATATCAATGAATAACGCATTAGGTATGGTCGAAACAAAAGGACTGGTGGCAGCGATCGAAGCTGCTGATGCAATGGTCAAAGCAGCAAATGTCAGCTTGGAAGGGTATGAGAAAATCGGATCAGGATTGGTGACGGTTATGGTAAGAGGAGATGTTGGTGCAGTCAAAGCGGCAACAGACGCTGGAGCTTCAGCAGCTCAAAGCGTAGGAGAACTGGTATCGATTCATGTGATTCCTCGTCCACATAACGACGTAGAGAAAATTCTGCCTAAGAAATAAGGATTTCAATGTATGTATATTCTGAAAGGGTGGATAAAATGAATAATGCACTAGGTATGATTGAAACAAAAGGACTGGTGGCAGCAATCGAAGCTGCTGATGCAATGGTCAAAGCAGCAAATGTCAGTCTGGAAGGGTATGAGAAAATCGGATCAGGTTTAGTAACAATCATGGTAAGAGGAGACGTCGGGGCAGTAAAAGCAGCAACCGATGCTGGAGCAGCCGCCGCCCGAAACGTAGGGGAACTGGTATCGATCCATGTGATTCCTCGACCACATAATGATGTAGAAAAAATTATTTCTAATAAGAATGATGTAAATGGATAGACAGCATCTAAAACAACTGGTTAAAGAAGTTATAATTGAAATGACGAAGCCTGAGATTCCAATAGGGATTTCCAATCGTCACGTTCACTTAAAACAAGAGGACTTTGACAAGTTATTTCCTGACGAAGCTGTAAAGAAGAAAAAAGATCTTAAACAACCGGGTGAATATGCAGCAGAACAGACTGTGACTCTTGTTGGTCCAAAAGGAGAAATTCCTAATGTTCGTCTGCTTGCGCCGCTAAGGTCTTTCAGTCAGGTTGAAATATCTAAGACCGATTCTTTCACACTAGGAATCGACGCCCCGATAAGTCTTTCAGGTGATTTAAGTCAGGCTGTTGAAGTTACCTTGAAGACCAAAGAGGGGTCACTACCTATCAAGGGATGCATTATAGCTAAGCGTCATATCCATATGAGTGAACAGGATGCTGAAATATTTAATGTGAAAAAAGGAGACCTTGTTAAAGTAGAAGTGGACACACCACAACGCAAAACAATTTATGAAGATGTAGTTGTAAGACCTCATAAGGCCTTTGTATTAGAAATGCATATCGATACAGACGAAGCAAATGCAGCCAACGTCTCTCCATCTACAAAATGTAGAATCATATAAGCAAATACGGTCAGGAGGTGGTAAGATGCAGGAGATTGAACTGGCGAATCAAGTTTTGAACAAATTTAATGAAATTGTTAATACCGGCAGAGCGTATCCTTTTGACAAAACAAAAAAAATTAAAATTGGGGTCGATCTAGGAACCTCTTCTATTGTACTTGTTGTACTTGATAATGAGAACCAGCCGGTCTATGGCTCCTTTAGGTACGCTGATGTTATTCGTGATGGCCTGGTTGTCGACTATATTCGCTCTGTGGATATTGTTAGGACTCTCAAAGCAGAAGCTGAAAAGGTACTTGGCATCTCATTAGCAAAAGCTGCAGGAGCTGTACCACCGGGCACTATTGGAAAAAATAAATCAGTTGTCAAATATGTCATTGAAAGCGCCGATATGGAGGTAGAGGACATAGTGGACGAACCGACTGCTGCTTCTTGCCTCCTGAAAATTAACAATGGTGCTGTAGTTGATGTGGGAGGCGGGACAACAGGAATCAGTACTTTTATAAATGGAGAAGTTCAAAATGTATTTGACGAACCGACTGGTGGGACACATATGACACTGGTACTGGCAGGATATAATGGAATATCTTTTGAAGAAGCTGAGAAGTTGAAACGGAAAAAATGCAAGGAAGAAGAGAATTTTCTAGTGATTCGTCCTGTAGTAGAAAAAATGGCTGACATCACACAGAAGGCTTTGCAAAGTAATGGAAATAAGTCTAATTATCCAATTTACATTGTCGGCGGAGCATCAAATTTCTCTGACTTTTCCGATACTTTTTCCAACTATCTAGATAGACCTGTCTTAAAAACGGCTTATCCTCAATTTGTAACGCCTATAGGAATTGCAATGAGTTGCGGAAAAGAGGTAGATTAATGAATGATATTGTTAATAGGGTCATTAGTTTACTGAAAAAGCGAGAAAATAGTGTACTGACGTATGACTTTAAAGTTAAAAATCCTTATTCTAAAGAAGATTTTTTAAAAAATCAGGTCATTCATATTAGAGAAATGAATGTAATAATTCTGCATAAACTATTGAACTTGGAAGAGAATCATTTTGTTTCATGGGTTTTGGATGGTCTTCAATATGGAATCGATTTCCATTTTCATTTGTCTTCTTCGATGTACCAGCTGATTCCACTTGAACTCACAAAATGGCCGATACAAATATATAATGAAAAAAATCAGAAAATCATCATTTGTTCAGAGAAAGCTATCACTTATCAGAGGATGATGAGCTTTACAGATGGTTCTATATTAATTAGGACACAATCTCAAATCATTACAGCATTAGCAGATGAAGCAAGAGAAAAAAAACAAATCAATGTTATTGAAAGGTTCTGATTGCATGCAAATTGGCAAAGTTATAGGCAGTTTGGTGTCAACACAGAAAGATGAGTCTCTGGTTGGCAAGAAGCTTATGGTCGTGCGTATTATCAATAGTGATTCGAGTGAAACTGATCAGGAAGAAGTGGCTGTTGACACAGTCGGAGCTGGAATTGGTGAGTATGTGCTCCTCACAAGAGGAGCGGCTGCCAGAAAAGTCTTTTCTTCTAGTGCAGATGCTGTGGACAGCGCAATCATCGGGATTTTAGATAGTATCGAAAAGTGAGGTGAGATTATGGGAATCTACACTAAGACCGGGGATAAAGGTGAAACCAGTTTATTTGACGGATCCAGAGTAAAAAAATATTCAGACAGGGTCAATACGTATGGCACTATGGATGAGTTGAACTCATTTATTAGTTTGGCAGAGAAAATGGTGAACAGAACTGAAACTAGAGATATTCTAGTAAAAATTCAAAAAACAATGTTTCTCGTTTCTGCTGAAATTGCAACAACAAATATGAGTAAACTCAAAAATAAAAGCGATATCATTGAAGCAGACCATATTGAATTTTTAGAACAAGTGATAGATATATTCTCAAAAGAGCTGCCTAAAGTTACTAGCTTTGTATTGCCCGGTAAATGCGTTTCAGCTGCTCAATTACACGTAGCACGCACCGTCTGCAGAAGGGCAGAACGAGAACTGATCCAATTATCACAGACAGAGACTATTCGTTCTGAACTAATTATGTATTTAAATCGTCTGTCAGACTGTCTTTACATTCTTGCAAGAATAGAAGATGAAGATGATTATATTAAAAAAATTATAAAAAAGGTATCAGAACAGTATGAAAAGGCAGTTAATGATCCTACTCAAAAAACAGAAGCTCAAAATAAAAATCTTTATAGTCAAGCAAGGGAAATGATGGATAAAGCAGTAAATAAAGCGAAAGAGTTAGATATTCCAGTAACGATTGCAGTGGTAGATGATTCCGGGAGACGGATCGCTGAATTTCGTATGGAAGATGCATTATTAGTTAGTCTAGATTTGGCAGTTCGAAAAGCATATACAGCAGTTGCGATGAAGTCTCCTACTCATGAGTTAAAGGATATCACGCAGCCTGAAGCAGATTTATACCAGCTAGAAAGTAACACAGAAGGTAAAATCGTCTCATTCGGTGGAGGCTTACCCATTTATTCAAACGGTAAAATCATCGGGGCTATAGGAGTGAGTGGTGGATCTGTAGAAGAAGACATACTTATTGCAGAAGCTAGCATTTGCTGAGAGAGGAAGGGTCTTTTTAATGGAGAATAAAAAAGAAATAGAAATATTAATTCGGAGTGTTATAAAAGAAATCAGGGAAAATGATGCCATAAATTTCAGCTCCGAAAGGACTTCAAATGGCGATGGGATTTTTAAACAAGTTGATTCAGCAGTTCAGGCTGCCAAGCGTGCCCAAATTTCATATGCTAGTTGTTCATTGGATACACGAAAAAAATTAATTGAGGCTATTCGACTGGAATTGAGACCTTTTGCTGAGGATATTGCACAAAAAACTGTCGATGAAACTGGGATGGGAAGAGTAGAGGATAAGATCACTAAAATCATTTTGTCTCTGAATAAAACACCTGGAACAGAAGATTTGGTAAGTGAAACGATAACAGGGGCAAATGGGATGAAGTTATGCGAACTGACTCCATATGGAGTGATTGGAGCGGTTACCCCGAGTACAAATCCGCCTTCCACAGTGATAAATAATGCTATTGGGATGTTAGCAGCAGGAAACAGCGTTTTTTTTAGTGTACATCCTGGAGCCAAAAAAGTATCCTGTTGGCTGGTAAGTAAAATAAACGAAATTGCCCGTAATGTAACAGGAATCAATAATCTAATAGTCACTATTGAGGAACCGACAATTGAGACAGCCCAGGAAATGATGGAACATCCAGATATTGCAATTTTAGTCGTAACTGGAGGACCAGGTGTGGTCAGACAAGCATTAAAAAGTGGTAAAAAGACAATCGGTGCAGGAGCTGGAAATCCACCAGTTTTAGTTGATGAAACAGCGGATATCAATAAAGCCGGGAGTGACATTGTATGGGGAGCGAGCTTTGATAATAATATACTATGTACTGCTGAGAAAAGCGTTGTAGTGGTAGAGGCTGTTGCGGCTCAGTTGACTGACAGCATGGAAGCTGCGGGGGCATATGTTGTCAAAAATGAAACTGATATTAAGAAATTACTGGATATGACATTGACAGAAAAAGGACCCAACAAGAAATACATTGGAAAAGATGCAAGTATTATATTAGATGATGCTGATCTGCCATACAAGGGATCTCCTAGACTGATCATTATGAAAACAAATAAAAATCATCCTTTTGTTATACAGGAAATGCTGATGCCTATAGTACCTGTAGTTACAGTTGATGATTTTGAAGAAGCAATGGAAACAGTGTATAAGATTGAGCAGAATCTCAAGCATACTGCAACAATGCATTCTCAGAATCTCACAAGAATCAATCAGCTGGCAAAAAAGATGAACACCTCTTTATTTGTTGTGAATGGCCCTTCCTTCGCCGGTCTGGGAGCCTTCGGTGAAGGTCCGACTACATTTACTATAGCAACTCCAACAGGGGAAGGAACAACTTCTGCTCGTCATTTTGCTAGAAAAAGAAGAATGGCTATCACGAGTGGATTTTCTTTGAAATAGGAAGCGAGGAGAAGGAATGAATGTATGGAGTTTGTCTACAAAAGTATTTACGGGAATTGACAGTCTTGAGAGATTGAAAAGTTTAAAAAAGAAATCAATTTTCATAGTGTGCGACCCATTTCTTATAGGCTCTTTAATATTTAAAGAAATAATTACTTTACTGATAGAAAAAGATAATCAGCTACAAGTATATTCAAAAGTGACACCGGATCCCCCAATTACCGAAGTTGTCCAGTGTATGGATGAAATGCAAGGATTTAGACCAGAAGTTGTACTAGCCATAGGGGGAGGTTCAGCTATTGATCTGACTAAAGGTGTCATCTTTTTTTCAGAAAAAATTTCTTCTGTACCAATAGAAAAATTCGTTGTCATTCCGACAACCAGCGGAACAGGGTCTGAAGTGACTAGTGTATCTGTCATAACAGATAATAAGAATGATATTAAATACCCTCTAGTGGATAATAGTATGCTTCCTGATGAAGCTATTTTGAATCCTAAACTAGTGCTCTCATCTCCGCCTAAAGTAACGGCATACAGCGGGATGGATGTTCTGACGCATGCTCTGGAAGCACTGGTAGCGAAAAATGCTGATACGTATACGGACGCATTGGCTGAAAAAGCAATCGAGATTATCTTTGAAGAATTGGTTCGATGCTATGAAAATGGGGATGATCTTGAAAGTAGATTGCTGATGCATGAAGCTTCCTGTTTGGCAGGAATGTCCTTTAATCTAGCAGGTCTAGGTATCTCTCATGCTTTAGCTCATCAGGTTGGCGGAAAATTGCATGTTCCTCATGGATTAGCCAATACAATGTTATTGCCTCATGTAGTTAAATTAAATGCCAGAAATGAGAACGCCAAAAAGAAATATGTTCGGATAATGAAAAGATTGAAACCTGATAAGAATATCGGTTCTGAGGATATGTTGATCGAAAATCTATCTCACAGTATCAAAAGCTTGGCAATCCAACTAGATTGTCCTTTAAGTCTAACGGATTTTGGAATAGAAAAATCTCTATCCAGGAAGTATTTAGATGAAGTAATCAGGAATGCAAAAAAAGATTTTACTTTCAAAACAAATCCAGTGGAACCTTCAGATCAAGAATTAGGTGGAATTTACACATCTATTCACTAGTGTTGCATTAAACTGAAAATTATCGATGCTTGTCTATTGTTAATTAAATCACAATGAGTTTTCGTTAAAAATTTCAAAAAAGTCAAATGCTGGCGCAGCGGATGACTTTTTCCAGAATTTTTTTGACTTATTCAGTTGGGAATAAACCGATTTGCGACTTCTTTCACTTAGTCTGGTTCAACTATTTCCTTAAATAATGCGAACGGTTCATACTGTAACGCTCGCAAATGTCTTAAAATATGGAAAACTGTTTGTTTTAAGTCCAATTCAAGTTTGATGAGTAAGGTCAGTAAGTAGACAATCAGTGCCAGTATGACTTGATTTTCTACACCTTTTTCTGACTTTGAAAAGTAGTTTTTAATTGTCATGTGTTGCTTGATATGCTTGAAAAATAATTCGATCTGCCACCGTGATTGATACATTTTGCTAATCTCTTCAGCTGATACATCCATGCGGTTGGTGATAATCCTTAGATTGGCCTGCTGCTTTCTTTCTATCGTCACAAGCCGAAAGAGACTCGTCAAGTAAACTTGACTCCCCAATTGAACCAATTGATCACTGATAATACCCGTTCCTTTAGGAACGGCTAGATGGGCTTGCACATGTACCTTCGTATTTTTCTTAATTCGAGAAACAAAGAAATATCCATCCCAATGCATTTGATCAAATTGAGCGAAATCAAGGTACCCACGATCAAAAACGTATGTAGCCAGTGGCTGATTAATAAAGACATCTAAGTGCTCATGATCATGTTCAGAAGCTGTAGATACTTCAAACTGTTCAGGGTGCACCCAACTTTCATTCATAAAGCAGACTTTTAAATGTAACTTTATTCCCGCTTTTGTCGGTCGAAAATGTGCCCACGGATAGGAATTTTTGCTAAATGAAAAAGTTGAGGAATCAATGAGATAGAGTTTTTCTTTCGATTTTATCTCCGTCTTTTTATGCACGAGAGAAAGTAAATGATTAAAAATTTCCAGTAATACACTTGGTTCAAGTGCTCGTAGAGCACGAGAAAGCTGAGAGTAACTGATAGAGTCTATCCCCATCACTTTTTTTAAATTCGGATTGACAAGTTGCTGATTTAAGTGTCGTAAACTTTCCGTTTCATCATTGATGGCATACAAAAAGAGCTTTATGGCTTTCATAAATGTCAATTTCTTTGCGTAACGATCAAATTGTTCAATGGCTTGACGAGAATCAGAGCTTAATTGTTCTAACTTAATAGACGAAAACCATTTATTTATGGTCATTTTTGTTTTATACTTATCCATGCGTAGATCCTTTGTATTGGTCTTGGATAAGTCATCCAAGTACTAGTATAAAGGATTTTTTAATATCATGGAACAGTTTAATATTTTAATGCAACACTAGTGACATCTATTATATAAATCAAATGGTCATTAGAGTTTACTTATGCTTTTGCTGATAAGAATTATCGAACAGAAAAACATGAACCTCGACTAAATAAAGGAAAAGAAGGTATTCTATGAAAAAAATATTTGCTATCAATGCTGGGAGCTCCTCATTGAAATTTCAGCTTCTTGAAATGCCCACAGAAATAGTTATTACAAAAGGTATCTTTGAGAGAATTGGCTCATCTGAAGCAGAATTTACCTTAAATTACAATACAGTAAAAAAGCATGAAATATTACCTTTAAGTAATCATCAGGAAGCAGTCGATCACTTATTGGAGGTGCTGGTTACTGAAGGGATAATAAAAACTTTAACAGAAATCGAGGGAATTGGTCACAGAGTCGCACATGGGGGAGAACAATTTCAGGACTCAGCAGTCATAAATGACTCTATACTGAAGACCATTGAGAGTTTAAATCATTTGGCCCCTTCCCACAATCCTGTAAATGTAATTGGCATAAAAGCATTTCAGAGTAAACTGCCTGATACAGTATCGGTGGCAGTGTTTGATACTGCCTTCCATCATACTATTCGTCCTGAAGCATACATGTATCCCATTCCATTTAAATATTATGAAAAATATAATATTCGAAAGTATGGATTTCATGGTACTAGCCACAAATATGTTTATGAGACTTTACTCAAGATTTTGAATAAAGAAAGTGGGGAAGATAGAGTTGTAACTTGCCATCTTGGAAATGGAGCAAGTGTATGTGCAATCGATTCGAACGGGCATTCCGTCAATACATCTATGGGATTCACCCCATCGGCTGGCTTGATGATGGGGACAAGAAGCGGAGATATTGATCCTTCAATTATCCCGTTTTTAATGGAAAGAGAGAAACTGAATTCAAAAGAAATTCTCGATTTATTAAATAAATCTTCTGGTGTGCTTGGAGTTTCTGGTTTATCAAATGATCTTCGTGATATTAAATCAGCGGCAGAAAATAACGATGAACGTGCAAAGTTAGCTCTGAATATGTATGCTAATCGTGTTGCAGATACAATATCTGCTTACGTGTCTCATCTGGGTGGAATAGAAGCGCTTGTTTTTACAGCCGGAGTTGGAGAAAATTCTTCTATGATACGCTCATTAGTCTGTAAAAGATTAGCGTTTTTGAATCTCAAAATCGATGACTGGAATAATAAAAACAATGAAACATTTCTGGAAACTGACGATTCGGCAGTAAAAGTGGCCGTGATCCCAACGAATGAAGAAGTAGTAATAGCCAGAGATGTTGTCAGATTAGGTTTTTGATTCGAGTATTCAAAAGAGGAGGGAAGAACAATTGTCGATTTCTAAGTTACTGAATATTCAGTACCCTATTTTAAAAGGGGTTATGGCACTGATATCCACTCACAAACTTGTCGCAGGGGTTTCCGAGGCAGGCGGGCTTGGAATTCTTTCCTCTATCAATCTGGAAGCAGAAGAATTGAGAGAGGAAATAAGATTAACTAGGGCTTTGACGTCGAAACCGATTGCAGTCAACTTGATGATGTTATCAAAAAACAGAGATCAGCAAGTTAAAGTCATTATTGAGGAGAATATTAAAATATTAACTGTAAGTGCAGGTTCTCCAGTGGTATACATGGAATGGTTAAAAGAAAATAATATTAAAGTGATACCTGTGGTTCATACCGTGCAAAAAGCCCTGGAAATGGAAAAAATTGGAGTAGATGCAATTATTGCGGAAGGCTCTGAATCTGGCGGCTATATTGGTGAATCTTCTACTATGACCTTGATTCCTCAAGTTGTCAGTCAGGTTAAAGTACCGGTGATTGCTGCTGGAGGAATAGCTGATGGCCGTGGACTTGTTGCAGCTTTTGCATTAGGCGCACTGGGTGTTCAAATGGGAACTCGATTTCTTGCAAGTGAGGAGTGCACAATTCCTCCAGGACTCAAATCAGCGTTACTGAAAGCTACGGATACCTCAACGATTGTAACTGGTCGTAAAAAGGGCGATGCTATCAGGAGCCTGAAAAATGAAATGCTCGAAAAATATGTCGACCTAGAATTTTCTGAAACACAAGAAGCTAACCTGGAAGAGCTTACTATCGGATCTTATAGAAGAGCAGTTGTAGAGGGCAACATCGAAACTGGCTCTTTAATGACTGGACAAGTTGCCGGGTTAATCACTGAAATCAAACCAGCTAAAGAAATTGTTGAAGAGATCATGAAAGAAGCTCATGATGTTAGAGAAAGTTTGAAAATTTGATTACTTAACTATTCCTGAATTATTCATACCTCTAAATGTGGATAACTATTTCTATTAAACTCACTGCTTTTTTAGACATTTTT
>NZ_BAAADA010000024.1:0-19839 GCF_039522005.1 Alkalibacterium indicireducens | reverse complement strand
TAAGTTCAATATTCTAACTGATCTTTACGGTAAAAGGATAGAACGTCGTTCTTAGGGGTGCGAAACTTGAGCTTTTAATACAAACAGTTTTTTAAAAGACACCTCTGCTGTCCCTTTCAGTTACTATACTGGTCGGGAAGCAGAGGTGTCTTTTGGATAGTAGATTTTTAATAAGGACCGGCCAATTCCCTGACAAAAAACGAAGTGACTTCATCCATTGTCGGGCCTTTGACCAGGTGCTTCTCGCCCTCTTCAATGAACCTGACATTTGGAATCTGATTTCCCTTAATAAAGGCCGCCGTATCTTCGTAAGGAACGATACGGTCCTGCGTGCCGTGCCAGAACAGAAGAGGGCGTCCGGCCAGTGTTTCTGGCCTCAGAGACAAATCGTACGAAGGGATCCAGGACAGAAGCGATTCATAATCATGAGGATAAAACCGGTTCATTTCTTTTGCCCGTGTCAGTATTCTGTCACGATAAGCGACCGGTTTCGGAGAGCCCATGACACAGGCTGCAGCTTTGATTTCCGGATTATGTGTCAGGAGAGCACAGGTAGTGAATCCACCCATGGATACCCCGCCTACGCCAATACGGTCGTCAGCCAGGCCGAGCTTCCTGAAGTGATTGACAATAAAACCAAATTCAAACAGATTGGTATGGATGCTCTGCCAAAAAGTCAGCGAAGGAATACGGGTCATTTCCTGGTAACGGTCCCCGTGATTGGCTGCATCCGGTAGAAGAACGCGAAAACCGGCCTGTGCCAGCTTCCTACCTTGGGTAAGCACCAGCTCCTTAGATGACTGCCAGCCGTGGTAATAAACTATCAGAGGGAGTAGCTCGTTTCTATTTTCTTTCTGCACCACTTCCAGCAGAGGGATAGTTCCAAGGGTTCGTTTTCTGATTGTCAGTTTCATAAATCTGCCTCTTTTCCAGCTTAGTTCATGCGCTTGTTTCTAAAATAACAGCGCCACTCCGGTTCCAGCGGCTTATTCTCCGTAAATAGCTCGGGGTTCTTTTCCAGCAGTTCGGTCAGCAGCACCGTCGTCATATGTGCGTCCACAACTCGTGTTTCTGCATCCCCGAATCGTCCAGTTTTCATCGCCCCTTCTTCAATCAGGAGATCATTGACTTTCCAGAAATGCTCAGACCACGACAATCCACAGTGACGGCGTGAGGGCACCCGAACTTTTTCTCCAGAATGCAGAATACTGAACAGCTCTTCATGACTGTCCGTCATTCTGCCTGGGATATCCATCCATTCCTCTATGCCGTGAATAAACGTGTTTCTAGTCAGATCGACACCGACCAGAATAATCTGTGCCTTTCTGTCAACGATTTTTCCCCAGACCGACTCTCCGGCGCATGGGGTATCATGCTTGTATTCACCCGCTGTAAAGGCGGCCGCATCTTTCCCCAGGGCCGCTACCGAATGAGTCGGATGTTCCGATCGGATCGTGTTTTCCCGGTTTCTGAACAGTTCAGTCAGGATTCCCACATTGGACGGCGACTTCTTGACATCGAAGACAGGGTTGTCCTTGCTGATGTACTTCCACGTATGAGTCGGAAGGACAAGCAGACCGTCTGCCATATAGTCGCTCAAGGCATCCAGAACAGTATCAGCTCGTCCATCCACCTCCCCTATGCTTTTATAGGACGAATGAACCAGTAGTGTCCCTTCTTTTTCAATCCTCAAATGGTCGAGACAATCCATTAAATGTTTTTTAGAATACATGCTATTCTCCTTGTTCATTTGTCAACTCTATTCCAGAATCTCTTTCTCTTTAGATTAAACACCATTCCATTTTATAAAGCAAATAAGTCTTCTTTATCTAATAATGACTGCTTGCTTTCTCGAAATCAGCTTCCATTGAATCAGAATACTGTTACAGGTCAATAGAGAAGTCTCTGGTCCTGTCATGGAGGGACAGTCCCCCGAATGTCAGGATTATTAAACCAACTCCATAATCTGACCTCGTTCACTTAGTCCACAACAGTAAAAAAACCCACTGGAGAAGTACTAGTCTCCAATGGGCCGATTTCTATAATAATGTAATGAGGTTAATCCAGTACTCGAATCGTTACGCTTCGTCTTCCCCAGCTCAGTGCTTCTCCTACTGTCTGGAAGTGGATATCAATGATGTTTCCTCTAATTGCTCCACCTGTGTCTCCGGCAATATAGACGCCCATGCCTTCAACCTCTACCATTGATCCTAGTGGAATGACAGAAGGATCAACTGCTATGACACGCGGATTGATTCTTAAATCGATGCCGGTTGCCGTATGTGTGCTTAAGTTAGGCTGCTTGGTTGAATAGCCTGTAGCCTGAACACGTAACGTTCTACCGGAACTTACTTCCGGCTTAGCTGGTGCTGGCGCAGGAGCTGGTGCCGGCGCAGGGGCCGGGCTGCTGTTTGAACTTGTGCTTGAACTGGAATTATTGTTTGAATTATTGCTTGAACCAGAACTTGCAGCTGAACTTGAATTTGAAGATGAGCTGTTTGATGCAGTCTGTTCGGCAGCTTGTGCACTTGAACTGTCTGAAGAAGAAACCGATACTTCAGTTTGCTGTTCGGCTTCTGCTCTTGCAGCGGCACGCGCAGCTCTTTCCTCTTCTTCTTTCTGTGCAGCAGCTCTCGCAGCTTCTTCTCTAGCCACTCGACGCGCTTCTTCGATTCTCGCTTCTTCTACTGCTCCTCTTTCGATCAGTTCAGTCAGCTGAGACTGATTATCTCTGATCAGAGACTGCAGCTCGGAAACTTTTCCGTCAAAGACTTCTTTCTGTGAAGTGGCCAGTTCTCGTCTCTCTTCAAGCTCCTGCTGTGCCGCTTCAAGTTCTTCCTGTAAAGTAATAAGTACTTGAACTTCTTCTTCAGCCAGTTCCAGCTGATGATTGCCTGCATCTGTCAGACGCATAATAATAAGAGCACGATTAAATAAATCAGACAGGCTTTCAGATTCAAGTATAGTCAATACAATGTTCTGAGTGGATTCATTTAACTGAAGAGACTGCAGACGCTGTCTTGCCTGTTCCATTCTCGCCTCAACGATTTCTTCCTGGGCTGAGACTTCAGATTCAGTCTGGCCGATTTCTTCCAGCTTTTCCTCGATTTCTACATCCAGTTCAGCTAGTTCGGTACTCAATACGCTCACTTCTTCCAGCACGGTATTGACTTCCTTCTGTAATGAATCAATTTCTTCTTGAGTTTGTTCCTGCTGCTCCCGAATAGCTTCTAGCGTCTGGGCTGATGCAGTGGTTGCTTGACCTAAGGACAGGAAGGCCAGTACTGCTACAACCATCCCCACTATATTCTTTGTCATCGCTTAAAGAACAATCCTTTCTCTTTTGAATTTGAGATATCTTAAAATAAGTTGTTCAATGCCACGCTATTATACCGAGAAATTGCATGAAGTACATTTCTATATTCTTACAATTTGTTACAGAAAGTCAAAATATTCATAAATATTAAGCTGTATACTTGTAGCTATTGTAATCAAACCCAGTCATGGTATCGCTTTCCTGTTTTTTGTAATATAATTGTAAAAAAGGTCTGATTTTAGACATAGCCTTCTCGCTTTTAGTATGATTAAGTTAAGAAATAGAGCTTGTTTAAAGATAAAAAGGAGATTGGAGCGTGCATTATGGCTAATGAACGGTTTGGATTAATAGATGTGGGATCAAATACAATACGACTGGTCATCTTCGAAATGGACGACTATCAAGGAGTGACCGAGCTGCAGAATATCAAGACACCTGCCCGGCTTGTCCAGTATCTGGACGACAGCAAGAAGATGTCTGATGAGGGTATCGACGTACTCCTGGCTGTCCTCAGAAGTTTTACTGCAATAGCTGAACGTTACGCTATAAAAGATTTGAAGGCAATAGCTACTGCTGCTGTTCGTCAGTCAGCGAATCGTGACACCATCATCCAGCGGGTACAAGAGGTTCTCAAGCTGGAACTGGAGCTGCTTGCGGAAGAAAAAGAAGCGTATTACGGAAACTATGCAGTCCGGCATACTATGCACCTTATGGATGGAATCAGTATCGATATCGGTGGGGGGAGTACTGAACTGACCCTTTTCAAAGACAAAGAAGTCAAGGAAGTACACAGTTTCCCTTTCGGAACGGTATCTTTAAGACGACAGTTTTTCTCGGACAAAAAGCACAATGACAAAAAGTCTATTGAGAAAGCCACCAAGTGGATCAGAGATCAGTTCAAGCAGCTTGAGTGGGTGCCCAATGCGCAGGTGCCTCTGATCGGAATCGGTGGGTCGGCACGTAACTATGCTGAAATCAACCAGCGTCAGACCGACTACCCAATTGCCGGTATTCATGAATATCAGATGACACCCGATGAGCTGGAAAACACCTTTGATCTGCTAGTAGATAGTTCTATGGACGACTTGAGCGATCTTGATGGCTTAAGCGGGGACCGCCGGGACATCATCATTCCAGCAGGGATTGTCTTCAAGGAACTAGTCGATGTGATGGCTGCGCCAAGCTTTGCCATCAGTAACCGAGGTCTGCGTGAAGGCATCATCCTTGAACGGCTCAACAAAGAGTACAGAGAGCCCTATGATCTTTACGGTGTGAAGCGTCAGACTGTTCAGCGCCTGTTCAAACAGTATGATATACGCCCGATCAGTGCCCATCAGCGCATCATGCTCGCTGACCAGCTCATTACTCTTTTAAAGGAAAAAGGTATCCTGAAAGTCAGCGAAGAGCAGCTCTATCTTCTTCATTATGGAGCAACTTTATATTACCTGGGCAGTTATATAGAAGATGATTCCAAATCGCAGCACACATTCTACATCATTTCCAATACGAATCTTCATGGATTCAGTCACAAAGACAGGGTCAGACTGGCTCTGCTGGCCAGCTATAAAAACAGATCACTGTTCAAACAATATTTAAAAACAGTAGACGACTGGTTCAGCGATGATGAAAAGGAAGCCCTGCTTCATCTGGGTTGCATCATCAAGTTTGCGGAGGCGCTGAATGATTCACACGTCAATTTTGTTCAGGATATGGCTCTCGAGGAAGACGGGGATGACTACCGTCTGGATGTGACATATATGGGTGATGCGATTGCAGAAGAATATCGGTTAAACAAGCATAAGAACCATTTCGAACGAGTTCTTGGCAAACCACTGACTATTTCACTTAAGAGTGTTACTGAAGGCTCTATCAAAGCGGAGGAATAAGTATGAGCAGTAGAGAAATCTTGATTGATGATCCGATTCATTTCCAGAACAGAGAGCTGTCCTGGCTCGATTTTAATGCCCGTGTCGTTGAAGAAGCGAACGATCCTGCCAATCCTATATTGGAGCAGCTAACTTTTTTATCCATTGGGGCATCAAACCTGGATGAATTCTATAAAGTAAGGGTCGCGGGACTTCAGGATCAGCAGAAAATGGGGGTTGAAGAACCGGACACGAAAAAGATGTGGTCGCCTAAAAAGCAGCTTCAGGAGATCACTAAGAAAAACCGGATCAATGTGCGCCGCCAGTATGATCTGTTTGACCTTAAAAGAAAGCAGCTGAATGAAGAGGGGCTTTATTTCAAATCAGTATGGGAACTGAACGAAAGTGACAAAAATAAGGCCCGAGCCATCTTCGAAAGGGAAATCAAGCCAGCAATCACTCCTTACGGTATCGATGCCTATCGTCCGTTTCCTCATCTGAGCGATGGAGTACTGCACTTGTTCGTCAAACTGAAGCGGTCCGGTAAGCCGTTCATAGCCATCGTGCCAGTTCCGGAACGTCTGTCCAGGGTGTATGCTGTTCACAACAACGAGCATACCTATCTCCTGCTGATCGAAGACCTGATTTATTCGTTTCTGTCTGATCTCTTCAAAGGCTACGATGTCACGTACTCCTTCACTTTCCGTATTACACGAAATGCAGATCTGGAGATTCAGGAAGACGGCGCAGATGACCTGCTTTCGGCCATTGAAGACTATCTGGAGAAACGTAAAAACGGAATGGCTGTGAGGCTCGAAATCGACCGGAGAGAGAGTGCAGTTTCAGTTAATGAGGACGTTGCCTTGCTTAAAAAGGCTCTATCTATCAAGCAGCGGGATATCTATACCCTGAATGGCCCGCTGGATCTGACTTTTTAAAGTGAAGTCATCCCTCTTTTGAAGGAGCAGCGAATAACAGAATCCTTCAGGCCATTTGAGCCAAACTATCCAGCTGAGCTGAAAAAGCAGTCAGTCTATGCGCTGGCAAGAAAAAAGGATCTGTTTTTCCATCATCCTTTTGATGCTTTTGATCCGATCATCTCCTTTGTCAGGGAAGCAGCCGAAGACGACCGGACAGTCTCCATCAAGCAGACTCTATACAGGGTCAGCGATGATTCCCCTTTAGTTGAAGCTTTGAAGAACGCAGCAAAAAAGGGTATCCAGGTGACTGTTCTTGTAGAACTGAAAGCACGGTTCGATGAAGCAAATAATGTCCACTGGGCCAAGGAGCTGGAAGAAGCCGGTGCTCATATATTATATGGTGTAAAAGGTTTGAAGACCCACAGCAAGGCCACTCTGGTCATAAAAAAAGAGACGGACGGGTTCAGGCGTTATGTCCATCTTGGGACCGGAAACTATAATGAACAGACTGCTAGACTCTATACGGACATGGGGCTTATTACATCGAATAATGAAATCACTCAGGATGTCTTCGATTTCTTCAATTATCTGAGCGGGTATTCGGAACAGCCCGACTATCACTATCTGCATGTCTCCCCTTTTGATATCAGGGATGCATTCATTGAAAATATTGAAAAGGAAATCAAGCTGCACACAAGGTACGGAAACGGCCATATCATCGCTAAAATGAATTCATTGACCGACAAGAAAATGCTGCTTAAACTGTATGAAGCCAGTCAGGCAGGGGTCAGAATCGAGCTGATTGTCAGAGGGATCTGCTGTCTGATTCCTGGCATCACTGGGGTAAGTGAAAACATTACGGTGAGAAGTATTGTGGGTCGTTTTCTTGAACATAGCCGAGTCTATTACTTCTATCATAATGGCGAGGAAAATCTCTACCTCTCTTCCGCCGATATGATGACAAGAAATATGATCAAGCGCATCGAGATAGCTTTTCCAGTACTGGAACCACCTTTGAAATCTCACATTCTCTCTATTCTCAAGCTTTATCTCTATGACAATACAAAAGCCTGGATATTGACTAGTGACGGGTTTTATAAAAAACCTTCACTAAGTAGCAAGCCTGTTCATGCTCAAAATGAACTCCTGTCCATCAGCAGTGAACAGGAAAAGATTAAAGAAGATCATACTTCTTTAAATAAATGGCTCACTTACTTATCCGCGCTCTTCAGCCGATAACACTTTACATCTGCTCGTCATGTACCATGGAGTTCAAGATTCTCCAGGATATATGACGGGCGGTTTTTTCATTTTTACAGGTCTGAAGAATATCTGATATAATGAATGCAAGGAAAGAAGGTGCACGAATTCCAACGATATTGGATATTGCCCGACACGCTGGGGTGTCATCCGCTACTGTTTCCCGCGTCATCAATTCCAGCGGATATGTTGGTGAAGAGACCCGACGTAAAGTAGAAGATGCCATTGAGCAGCTGAACTACAGCCCAAACAAAAATGCCCAGCATCTGAGAACAGGATCAACTAAAAACTTCGGGATCATCAGTACACAGTTCAATGATACTGCAGTGGCCCGTATCAATTCATTTATCTCTACTGCTTACGCGAACGGCTATACAACGACTCTCTTCGTTACAAATGGGGATATGAAAAGAGAAAGGGAAGCTTTTGACCTGCTGAAATCCAAGCAGCTGGACGGCATTTTCCTGATTTACCGTGCCAATGACTGGTCTGTTCTGGAAAAATATGCATCCTTTGGTCCAGTTGTCACCTTACACAATGTCGATTCTGAACAGATTCCTTCTGTCTTCATCGATCATTATAAGGGACATCGCCTCGCTCTAGACTATCTATGGGAAACCGGATGCCGTCAAATCCTCAATTTATACGGGACACCTAAAGGGCTCAACACCCAGCGGCGGATTGATGCCTATACAGACTTCTGCAGAGACCATCAGATTGATCCGCATAATCCTGACCTCTTCATTGATACAGTCACAGCTGAAAAAGTCGATGACTTTATCAGATGGTACGAATCGGCTGAAGTCAAACCTGATGCAGTGGTCACTCATTCCGATTCCATTGCAGCGCTTGTCGTTTCCCGACTTAGAAGGAAAGGAATTCGTGTACCTGAAGATGTATCCGTCACTGGATTCGATAACTTGGATGTCAGCGATGTGATGGATATGACTACTATCGATTATTCGATCGAGGAACAGGGAAAAAACGCCTGCCGTCTGCTTCTTCAGACATTGAATCAGCCCGTCGATGAGCTAAAGCCGTTGTCATTCAAGCTCATCAAACGAAAAACGACGCTATAATAATAAAAGCTTCGCGTGCCGTTCAGCCTCGACACGTCAACAGTTAAACCATATACTTGCTGAATATAAAATAAAAAATCTGGAGCATGAGCAGCCCTGACCCATAACAGCAGGGGCACATGATCCAGATTTATTTTGCTTCTTCAAGATATTTTTCTACCGACCAATCTTATCAGCTTATTTCCTTAAGACGCTGATCGATTTTCTTCTGTTCTCTTTTTCGGTTGACCGTAGCTTTAATCAGTCCTTTTTCCGGAGAAAAGACAAAGACAAGTAAAGTTGTGACTCCTGTCACCACAGCAATCATTCCCGCAATCGTCGTATCAAGCATAAAAGCCAGCCTCACTCCTGCTGTACTGTTGATCACTGCCATTACAGCTGTCAGACCAATCATGACATGCAGCTTGTTTGTCAGTAGAAAGGCCGCTAGCGGAGGTCCGGCCATGAACCCTACCACCAGAATGGATCCTACTGAATCGTAGGCGCCAACGGCCGTCAGAGACACAAGGGTCATCAGCCCATAGTGGATGAGTACCGGTGAGAATCCTATTGCTGCAGCAAAGCCTGCATCAAACGTCGTGATTTTCAGCTCTTTATAGAACAATCCAATAAAGAGACTGTTGATCAGCAGGATGACCAGCATCGTCCAGAGCGCTCTCGGTCCCAAATCTGCACCGAACAGCACCAGACGTCTGAAAGGCGCAAAGGCCAGTTCCCCCATCAAGACTGAATCTACATCCAAATGAACGTTTCCGGCATAGCGTGTAATCAGAATGATCGCTATACTGAAAAATAATGGAAAGACAATACCGATAGCTGCATCGTTGGACAAGAGCTTAGTCTGCTGGAGCGCTTCTATTGCCCAGACCGTCGCCACCCCGACAAGCGTAGCTCCAATCATCAAAAGAGGCGAGTTCAGATCCTGTGTAATGAAGAAGGCCAGAACGATTCCGAGCAGAACTGTATGTGTGATTGCATCGGATACCATTGTGGTTCCTCTCAGCACCAGAAAGACACCTGGAAGCGCACAGGCGACGGCAACAATAATTGCTATCAGGGTTATTTCATTGATCATGCTCACCGCGCTCACTCCTTTAGACTTCTGATCTGTTTCATAAATACTTTCTGCCTCTTTCTGCAGGCCATGTGTCTAGCCAGTATTCCCCTTCCGGGAGATATAAAGAGGCTGAGGAACACGAACATACTGACAACGACTACGATCGATGGCCCTGTTGGTATTCGAGCCCCCATAGAGCTGATAAATGTTCCCGTCACACCGGAAACAAATCCAATACCCGCTGCCAGCAGCATGACCAGACTCAACCGGTTCGTCCACTGACGGGCGGCTACTGATGGACCGATCAGCAATGCGCTGATCAGGATGACCCCTACTGACTCCAGTCCTAAAATAATGGTTACAACAATCATTGTCGACAACAGGGATTCAACGATCTTACTTGAGAAGCCTAATGTCCGTCCAAACATCGGATCAAATGTAAATACTTTAAATTCCTTCCAGAACAATGCTACCAGAACGAGCAGGACCAGTCCGGTCAGACCGATCAACTGGACATCGCTTCGAAGCATAGCGCTCGCCTGCCCGAAAATAAAGTTGCTTAGTCCAGCCTGTTGAGCATTCGGATTATTTTGTATCGAAGTCAGGATGACGAGGCCCAGACCAAAGAAGCTGGACAGGATCAGTGACAAGGCACTGTCGAGTTTGACCACGGTCTTCCTGCTCATAGTCTGAATAATCACCGTAGCGATCAATCCTGAAATGATTGCCCCAAGCATCAGTACAGACAGTTCTTTTCTTTGTATAAGAATAAAGCCGATCCCAATTCCAGGTAAGGCAGCGTGACTCAATGCATCCCCAAGCAGACTTTCTTTTCTTAATGTCGCATAGGTTCCGATCACTCCGCTTAACAGCCCTAAGAAGCCGGTGCCTAAAGCAACGACTTGAAACGTGTAGTCATTCAGCAGCAATCTGATCTGTTCCAGCATATCAGCCTTCACCTTCTCCCAGGTTTCGATCCTGATGATAAGTTTCATCAATATTTCCTTGAGTAAACGCCTCTTCAACCGGCCCTTGAGCAATGACTTCGCGATTAATGAACACCACGTCGTCAAAATAGTCTTCAACCGTCTGCAAGTCGTGATGAACGACAATAACGGTCTTGCCCTGCTCAACCAGTTTTTTCAGAAGTTTCATGATGATGCGTTCAGTTTTCATGTCAACACCCGAGAGCGGTTCATCCATTATATATATATCCGCTTCCTGAGCCAGCGCACGTGCTAGGAACACACGCTGCCTCTGACCGCCAGACAGCTGACTGATCTGACGGGAGGCAAAAGTCGGCAGCCCGACTTTTAAAAGCATCTGTTTTGATAAATCTTTATCTCTCTTTCCTGGTCGTTTCAGCCAGCCTAAGTGGCCATATCTGCCCATCAGAACGACATCCAGAACGGTAGCTGGGAAGTCCCAGTCGACTGAAGTATTCTGAGGGACATAGGCTACTTTATTTTTTATTTTCTTGTAAGGAACATTCTGTTCATTCTGTATGGAAAAGGCTACTGTCCCAGTGATAGGTTGAAGAAAATTCAATACTGATTTGATCAGAGTCGACTTTCCTGCTCCATTTGGTCCAATGATCGCCGTGAGACGGCCTTCTTTAAATCCTGTAGTAACATTCCACAAGACCGGCTTCGCATCATAAGCGACCGTCAAATGTTCGATTGAAATTGCCTGTTTGTTTTCCATACCTGTTCCTTCTTTCTATTAAAAAACCTGTCGTACTCAGCTGAACTTAATCAGCCAGACCGTCAACGATCGTATCAATGTTGGCACGGTACATTTTAATGTAGGTTTCTGCATCGTCTTCTTCACTGCCTAATGCATCGGAATACAGTTCTCCGGCATTGACTACCTCGTGACCTCTGCTTCCGGCTGCTTCGATCAGCGCTTCGATATTTCTTGGTGAAACTGAACTTTCAACGAATACCGCATTGATCTCATTATCTACCAGGAAGTCTGCGAGCTGACTGATGTCTCCAGTTCCTGCTTCTGTCTGTGTATTCAATCCCTGCAGACCGACCACTTCAAAATTAAATTCTTCTCCAAAATACTGGAACGCATCATGTGCCGTCACCAGATAACGGGACTGTTCCGGTACTTCTTCGATTCTTTCTTCAATATACGTTCTTAATTCTCCCAGTTCAACTAAATACGCCTCCGCATTCTCCTGGTAATAGTCTTCATTGTCCGGATCTTTTTCACTCAGCTGGTCTGCCACATAAGTTGTGATCGTTTCCCAATGAGAAACGCTGAACCAGATGTGCGGATCATACTCCAGATCCTCTTCATCTTCTTCCGGATCGAGAAGCTCTCCTTCATTCAAGGCATCTGCCATGACGATGGTAAAGACTCCTCTTTCATCCAACTGTTCAAAGGCTTCCACAAAACGTGCTTCAAGCATTAATCCATTATACGCGACAATGTCTGCTTCTTGCATGGCATTTACATCAGATGTGGACGGCTGGTACTCATGCGGATCGACTCCGGGACCCATCAGACCTTCTACTGACACATTTTCTCCACCAATCGTCTCCATCAGATCGGCAATCATTGATGTGGTCGCTACAACATTCAATGGATTATCTTCTGAAACCTCATCTGTCTGTTCATTTCCGCATGCCGCCAGTGACACAACGCCTGCCATTAATGCTAATCCTTTTACCCATTTCATTATATCTATCTCCTTCTATACAAATAGTGTTATTTTACTTTAACTATTTTTAGTCTACCCTAAAAAATAATTTCAGTCAACCATGAAACGAAAATTAAATACCCCTTTGATTAAAAACTGATAAATGTGGTACACTTTTATAGAAATGAAAAAGATAGAGGGGTATAACGATGACACCCAATAAAGAGGATTTTATTAAAGCAATTTTTGAACTTGGTGGAAAAGAAAAGGTCGTGACCAATAAAGACCTGGTCCGGATGCTTTCGATTTCTGCAGCATCTGTGACAGATATGAATACACGTCTGCTCAAGGAAGAGCTCATCACACACCTGCCTTACCAGGGCGTCATGCTTACTGAAAAAGGCCTGCTTATTGCTAATCAGCTTATTAGGAAACACCGGATCTGGGAAGTTTTTCTTGCAGAAAAATTGGGGTACGACTGGAATGAAGTCCATGCGGATGCCGACCTTCTGGAACATGTGTCTTCTGATCTTCTGATCGAACGCCTTAATATATTTCTGGAGGAACCGACATTTGATCCTCACGGCGGAGTGATCCCGAATCAGGACGGGACAGTCCCCGAAATCCATTCAACGCCTCTTATTGAGTGCAAAGTCGGTGACCGGTTCAAAATACAGGAAGTCGATGATCAGGAGGACTTTCTGGAATACCTGCTGTATAAAAAGGTTCACTTAGGCAAAGAATACACCTTAGCTGAAATCGAACCGTATGACGGCCCGCTGACCCTTGAAACATCAGCTGGTGAAAAAACGGTTATCGGACATAAGGCGGCTTTTAAAATATTTGTAGACATACTAAAGTGACCCACTGATAAAAGCGTTCTTATGAGAGTTTTTTTTAGTTCCCTGATAAAATATAAGCAGTACACTCTGGAAAGAAGGAAGTTGTGTGGAAAAACTGCATCGTAAACTGGAATGGATCGATCTGTTGAGCCTCATCGGATTGTGCCTTTCTGTCATACTTATTTATTTTGCATGGCAGGATGGCGTGTTCAACTCAAGGGAAGATTTTGTAGCCTACGTTCATGGTTTTGGACGATTGTCAGTAGCTATATTTATCATTCTTCAGATTCTGCAGATTTTCCTGCCGCTTCTTCCCTCAGCTATTACCGTAGCGGCAGGAGTCATTTTATATGGACCATTCATAGGTGTTCTCTATAATTATATCGGCATAAGTATTGGTTCAATTCTGGCGTTTCTCATTGTAAGACGTTACGGTCACTCGGCTCTTGAAAAACTGGTCAGTCAAAACAGGATTCAAAAATACGAAGATAAACTAAAAAACGGCAAGACATTCGAACGCTTTTTTACCACCGTCATATTTCTCCCGTTTGCGCCTGATAATGTGGTCTGTTACCTTGCCGGTCTATCCAATATGTCCGTTTTAAAAGTCTCAGTCATCATCCTTCTGGGCAAACCATTATCAATTGCCTTATACAGTCTTGGATGGACGACCCTTCTGGAACTAATTGGCATCATATAGTTTGAAAGAATGGTAGAGCGTGCTGGAAAGCCTTTTTATCATTCTTTTAAATTGACCATTGATCTACATGGTATACTTTATAATAAGTAGAAAGAAAGGATTGTTACTATGAACAGCAGTCAATCGTTAGAAAAACGCATTCCCTATCTCGAAGATAACCGCTACAGTCAGGATGATCTGGGCCTGACCTATACAGCCGCTTCCTCTACGTTCAAGGTCTGGTCCCCTCTTGCTGAACAGGCCTGGTTCAATCTGTACGACTCAGCTGACGCAAACACATCGTCTCGTCAGATCGAGATGTCTTTGGAAGACACAGTCTGGGAACTTACGGTCAATGAGGACCTGAAGGGATTATTTTATACGTATTCATTTATTCACGATGGCGTTGAAACCGAGGCAGCAGATATCTACAGCAGAGCAGTCGGCTTGAACGGAAACAAGTCGGCAGTCATTGATTTAGCAGAAACGGATCCAGAGGGATGGTCAGAAGATCATTTCGAGCGAGTGTCACGAATCACTGATGCCATGATATGGGAAGTTCATGTCGAAGACTTTTCAAGCGATGAATCGGCAACATTTAAAAAAGAACATAGAGGGAAATATCAGGCCTTTACCGATGATCAGGTCCATGTATTTGCTCATC
Source organism: Alkalibacterium indicireducens (assembly GCF_039522005.1). Classification (NCBI taxonomy): domain Bacteria; kingdom Bacillati; phylum Bacillota; class Bacilli; order Lactobacillales; family Carnobacteriaceae; genus Alkalibacterium; species Alkalibacterium indicireducens. The sequence goes on along the minus strand of NZ_BAAADA010000024.1, from coordinate 5,507 downwards.
CTAATCAGCCGGCAGGCCTGGCCTATCTGAGCGAGCTGGGAATCAATTATGTGCACCTCCTCCCTGCTTTCGATTATGAAAACGACGAAACTTCTCCTGCATACAACTGGGGATATGACCCGAAGAACTATATGGTCCCTGAAGGCAAATACTCATCTGATCCAGCCGATCCACTCAGTCGAATCAGAGAATTCAAGGAAATGGTCGCCAGTCTTCATAAGAAACGGATCGGTGTGGTCCTGGATGTGGTGTACAACCATACCTTTACATTTGACGATTCCTGGTTCCAGCTGACTGTACCTGACTACTATTATCGTCAGGAATCGGACGGGTCCTTATCTAACGGATCAGGATGCGGGAACGAAACGGCGAGTGAACGGAAAATGATGCGTAAGTACATCATTGATTCCATTGTATACTGGGTGGAAGAATATCATATCGATGGGATCCGCTTTGATCTTATGGGCCTTCATGATGTCGAAACCATAAATAAGCTGAGACGGACTTTGAATGAAAGAGGCCATAGTGACGTCATTCTATACGGAGAACCTTGGAATGCTGGAAGTGTGGCTATTTATGAGCCCAATAAACCGGCAGATAAATTCCATATAGGAGATTTTGAAGACGGAATAGCCATATTTAATGATGAATTCCGCGATGCGATCAAAGGCCCTGTATTTGAAGCCGATAAAGGCGGGTTTTTACAAGGAGCCAACGGACACGAAGACAGCGCCTATGCGACGAATGATCTGATTGCCAGTATTCTGGCTAATACTCAGTCCGATGTGGGACGTTTCCGTCTGCCGGATGAAAAGCAGTGGGCACGTAATCCAAGCCAGGTCGTGACCTATGCATCTGCTCACGATAATCTGACTCTCTATGACAAACTGGTGGCATCTACTCTTAAGAAACCTGCTTACGAGCGAAATCTGGATCTTATTCAGATGAACAAACTGAACGCTGCGCTGCTGTATACCTCGCTTGGATGTGTCTTCATGCAGGCGGGTGAGGAGTGGGGTCGGACGAAATACGGCGATGACAACAGTTTCCGTTCATCCATTGACATCAATCTTCTTGACTGGACGCGCACCTATGAGCATATTGACCTTGTCAACTACTATAAAGGCATGATTGCTATCAGAAAGGCGTATGCTCCACTCCGGGATGACACGAATCAGACTGGCGACGCCGTTTTCTTCTCACAGCTGAGAGAAAACCTTCTAGCCTATACGATCCCGAACACTACCGGTGAAGGTGATTGGTCGATGATGGCTGTTGTGGTCAATTCAAGTCAGCAACCCGATCGGGTCGCTCTGAAAAGCAGTTATCCGCTACCTAAAGAATGGACGATCATTGCTAATCGTCATACTGCCGGACTAAGTCCTCTGGGAACAATCACTGGAAATAAACTGATCATCAACCCAAGAGAAGTCCTGATTTTGGTTAGCTGATCACCTTATACCATTGATAAAAAAAAGCCGATCTCTATGATAAGATGAGCTCTCTCAACTTATAAGACATCGGCTTTTTCAGTTTTTTCTACTCATCCGTAGATAGGGCCCAGTACTTCTGAACCGCTCCACTTTCACCACTTACGGGGTCTGTCTCCGGAACGGGTATATCGTAACACCTCTGTTTTACACGCTCGTAATCGACAGCATCTCCGCGCTGAAGGTCCGGACTTTCACCATTCGGATAAGCGCCGACCACTTGAAAATCATCAGTAGATGTCAGCAGTTTGTCTGCAACCCCAGCTGGGAGAAGCATGACATCTCCGGCCTCTACAGTAAATTCATTGGAATGTGGTCCGCCAAGCTGAACAGTCGCTCTTCCGGACACACAGCCTAGAACCTCATGTGTGTTTGAATGAAAATGATGATAATCATAGATCCTATTCACCCATCCATTCGTATAGCCATTTTCAGAAAAAAATGATTTGACTGCTTCACCAGGATTGGAATAATCCTGAATGACTTCCTCCACAGCTTTCGGATAAATGATCACCGGTAAAGGGTGATTAGGAAAAGGAGACTGTTCTGTGAACTACCCACCACTTAAATCCTCCGGATTTTGAAGTGGGGGCTTCCTACGAACTCCATTCTTGTCTGCACAGGTTTCATGCAGACAGAGGAATCGGATATGGGTAGGCTCAAAAGGCAGTCCCTGCCTCATAGGTTTTCTTTTACTTGGCTAACGCCAAGGAATACTCAGTAGGCTTGGTTGTCGCCTATATAGACTTGGTTATCGTCTATATATAAAGTATACCAAATGAGAATGACATTAACCACTTCAAGCTATCGCTTGACCGAAATTCATCTCCCACTTTCACTGGTGCTTCGCACCCATACGCTTAGAAGTGGGAGACTTCTTTCGGAATTACGTTAAATTGACTATTATCAGCACTTTCAGTATTCTTAGATAAAGAAAAAGGTTAATTCAGAAAGGGGATCATCATGGGACTATTTGATTTCTTTAAAGGTAAAAACAAACCTGCATCCAGCAGTGAACCGGCCAGTAATGAAGAAACGGATCAGATTACTGTCAAATATGAAGCCAAAGTAACCGCGCATGAACTAAAAGCGGACGAGGTAACTATAAACGCTGTGGTTGCTAAAATGGTAGAAGAAGATCCGTTCAAGAACTACTATAGCGGCAAGACCCTTGAAGACATGACTGCTTTGAGTAAACGCGTCTACAAGTACGAAAGCATCACTACCGTAAATGTTGATTTTGACGTCAAAGAAAAAGACCGTATTCTGGTCGTGGTGGAAGGCACCCCAATCGGTTTCGTTCCTGAAGAAAAGGCAAAAGCCATTCAGGACTATCAGACCAAGCACCTGCTGACTGCTTTTGTCTACGTGACCGGCGGCCCTTATCTTGAATACGATCGTGAAAGGGAACAAGCTGTAGAAGGCGAGTCGCCTTTGGGCTTGGACATTTTCGCTCAGTTTACATGATGTACGGTGCGAGCCTGCTCATATTCTGATCAGTTTCTGTGCGACCAATAAAAATACCTCCCGATCCAAATAGGCCATTTATAAGGTCTGCTTCGGATCGGGAGGTGTTCATTTTTCTGAATTATTATCTATTTCATTAGTTACTGTAAAGCTTTTCGTCTGAAGACAAGGCCGCCTGTTATGATGAACATGACGGTTATCATAAGCGTGATGATCGCTCCACGAGTGAAGGCCGGATCCGTTGACTGAAGGGTGAGGACTTCAACGTTTCTAGTGGCAAGCTGGAGCGGACTCCATCTTTCGATTACTGGAAAGATACTTCCAATAAATAACACGGCAACTCCTCCGCCAACAGCCAGGAGCGGCGCATAGCTGTTCCTGAACAGGACCCCTGAGAGCATCAAGAGACTGATCATCAGAAGACCGAACAGATAGAGACTCCCTACCGAGATGAACAGGCCCTCACTTGTCCCTTCCGGAAAGTAATAGAGCGTATAAGCCCAGGTGATAAGGAAGCTGATAAGATAAAAGATCGTCCAGCTGATCAGCAGAACGGTCAGCTTAGCGCCGTAAATCGTCAGGCGCGGCAGCCCTTTAGTGACCATGTGAATGAAGGTTCCTTTTTCATATTCCTTTGCCATAACCGGGCTGAACACCAGGACAAAAGCGACTAGTGCGATCTGATTGATATTGGAGAAGAATTGCAGCCATGAATCGATGTGAGTCGGTTCAGCAAGAATGATTGTTATGTTTTCATCCATCAGATTTCCCATCAATTCTGGTAAAAATCGCGCACTCAGCGGACTGAGCAGGCCCACTATCGCAAAAACGATGCCCAGAATGAAGAACTTGTAATTCCGGCTGTTTTCTCTTATTTCTTTCTGAATAAATGCCCCATAGCCTCTCATCTGATCGCCTCCATAAACACTTCTTCCATAGTCGGCTCCTTGCGTTCAACTCTTATTGGTATGACAGATAGAGTATGAAGACAATTCAGAATAATACCCATGGCGTCTGCTGCGGACTCTGATGTCCCTTCAACTTTGACACCTGTCTGCTTGACCGGCAGCAGTTCCGGATGAGTGTCGAGTGCTTCTGCTACTCTTCCAGCTTCTTCTTCAGTTTCCAAAACGACCGTCCATTGATTGGTTTTCACTTCTGCTTTCAATTGTTCCACTGATCCTTGTTTGACGATTTTCCCGTTGTTTAGTATTGCCACTTTGTCACAAACTGCTTCAACATCTGTAAGAATGTGGGTCGAAAAGATGACCGTCGTCTTCTCCTTCACTTTTTTAAGGACAGTCAACAGCTGCTGCCTCCCGATTGGATCCAGCGCAGACGTCGGTTCATCACAGATCAGCAGGATTGGGTCATTGATAAGTGCCTGTGCTATGCCGAGCCTTTGTTTCATCCCTCTGGAATAGTTTCTAATCCGCTTTTTGTTGTTTTCCAGTCCGACCATTTCAAGGAGTTCACTTATCTTCTTCTTGCTCTCTTTCCTGTCGATACCACTGACATCGGCGCACAATGCCATATATTCCCCGGCAGTCAGGAACGGATAAAACTCGGGTACATCCGGCAGATAACCTACATATTTGTTAGTTTTTGTATCCCCATATGTCACCGGTTCACCATTGATTCTGACCGTTCCTTCGTCTGGTTTAAGCAGACCCAGAGCAATCGTCATCGTTGTCGTTTTCCCTGCACCATTTTTCCCGATAAAGCCGTAAACTGACCCGCTGTCTACTGAAAAAGTGACACCATCAAGCACGTTCTGTGTCCCATATGACTTTTTGAGCTGTTCAATTTCAAGTACGGCCATCAGTCTTCTTTCCTTCCAAAAATCAGATAAATAATCGGGCCGATAATATTAACGAAAACGATCACCAGTGCCCAGATGATCTTGTTTGATTGAGACAGCCGGTCATTTTTGACCAGATGAACAATTGCGGTAACCAGTAAAATAAGCTGCAATATGATTAAAGGCAGCAGAATGGCAAAATAGTCAGTCATTAGTTGCATGAGCTTTCCTCCTTCAAATGCTTTAGTCAGCTTAAGTTTACCCTTTTTTTCACAAAAAATACAGGGACTTCAGATATATATTGACTTTATTTTTCTTATTCATCACACATAATTTACTAGACATAAAGAGATAATAATAAAAAAAGCTTCGGCTACGCCTTCGCCCTTTTGGGATAGTGCGTAGCCATTACTTTTTCAGTTCTGAATTATCGTAGACGATACCGTGAATACTCTTATAGTAAACAGGAACCATCTCATTTCCACATCTTTCACAACTAAATCTAGGTGGATCCATTGGGTCTCCACCATCTAGAACATCAAATTGTTTGACTATATCCTTTGGAATCTCCTCTATCTCTTGACACGTGCGACAGATGTCAAGGACAGTATAAAATTGTAGGTTTATGACAGAATAAAAATGTAGGTTTTTGACAGTCTAATTTAGAAGTCCATTTATATTTTCCCTTTCATACGATATGATTTTCCAGTAATCTTGAAGACTTTAACATGGTGAACCAGGCGATCAAG